>JAFZNQ010000031.1 GCA_017552965.1 Abditibacteriota bacterium
TCAGATCGGCGTTCCGGTCCAGGGCCTTGATCTCCCTGAGGAGGCTGTCCTCCAGCCGTCGCAGGCACAGGTATGTCTCCGTGAGAAAGTTGCCGCTGCCGCAGGCGGGATCAAAAAAGGTGAGGCCGCGCATCTTTGCCTGGAGAGCTTCCAGCCTGCGCCGTTTGTCCCGGGGCGTCTCTCCCTCGGCTTTTTTGATGGCTGCCAGTTCGTTTCTCAGTCCGTCCAAAAATAGTGGGCCTATGAGTCTGTGGATGTTTTGCGGTGTGGTGTAGTGCATGCCGCCGCTGCGCCGGGACTCGGGGTTCAGAGTGGACTCAAATATGCCGCCGAAGATGGTGGGGGATATCTGGCTCCAGTCAAAATTGGCTGCCTCAGCCATCACCGCCTTTATGTCCGTGGTGAAGTTCGGTATCTCCGTCTCGTCCCTGAACAGCCCCCCGTTGACGTAAGGGAAGTCCAGATTGTTGTAGGGGTCCCGTTCGGCAATAGGGGTGTCCAGAACCCGGAACAGATTGATCAATTCTCTCCGCAGCTGCTCGGCAGGGGTCCGCTTGACAAAGCTGATAAAGGAGCCGCTCTCAAATATGCCAGCGTCTTCGCAATAGAGGCAGAACACCAGCCGGACGCAAAGGACGTTGAGGGCGTGCAGCGCCTCGGGCGTGTCGTTGATATACCGCTCTCCGAGAGCCTGATACAGCTTCGATATACGGAGACCCGCATCCATATTGATCTGCTTGTCGTTTTCGATACGGAAGTTGCGGGAATCGATGATCACCTTCAGCAGCTCGGGATCTCTGCCGAATTCCTCCAGTGAAAACTCTTTGTAGTGGTTTCTGAGCTCCACCGAGTTGAAAGCCTTTCTGTCATATATGCGAAAGGTGTCGAACTTGCAGGTGATGAGATACTGGGGCTGTTCTCTGGTGGACTGCTGCTCGGCGTAGCCCTGGACCTGCTGGAGAGGAGTCTTGCCGGAGCTTTGGACGGCGTCCAGATCCACGTTGAGGGACTTTTGCTCTATCATGATGCCGGCGTCCTTCAGCCACACGTCGCAGAAGCTGCCGTCGGGCATATGCTCCTCAAATACTGCCGAATCGGTGTTGTATTCCAGCACGTCCTCCAGTAGCTCCAGCCAAAATCGCTGGCAGTCCTGGCGTTCGTTTCCTTTTCCGGCCCATCTGAGGGCGAATTCACGGGCTTTTTGTCTGTTGATAGGCATGAGTCTATCTCCGTTATTAATTGGCTATATATCAATTATAGCAGTTTTCGCTATCGGTGGCAATATGCGGCCTGTCCTTTCACCATACACAAAACAGCGCCTCCCGGGGTGCCGGGAGGCGCTCGTCTGCGCGTTTATTCCTTGACCAGCGGTATCTCCTGTCCGTCGGCTATGATCAGACGGTTGGGAGCCTGAAACTGTTCCGCTCTTGTCTTGTCAAACAGGGCGCCGGGCGCCATATGGTAGGGGACGTTGTGCCTGGCCCCTACGAGGACGGCGCACTGGGCGGCTTCTTCGACGTCCATGTTGTATTTGCCGTCGCAGCAGAAAAAGGCGTAGTCCAGGTGTCTCTGGGCCAGATCGGGCATCTGCTTGGTCCGGGAGGTGTCGCCGCACACGTACACGGTGACTCCCTCGGGCAGGGTGAGGATATAGCCCACGCATTCCTTCACGTTGTGGTTGGGATTGTAGCCGGCTTCCACGGCCTCCACTGTGACGTAGTCCAGCTCAAAGGTCTGATGCACTCCTCCCTTCAGGGCGTCCTTCCAGGTGATGACCCGGCAGTCGGGATTCCGGCTCTCCACCTTGTCGATGTTGTTGTGGTCGGGATGCCCGTGGGTGACGAGTATCAGGTCGGCCGGCTTTTTGTAGCCCTTGTCGGAGCCCGCGTAGGGGTCCACGTATATCACCTTGCCGTCCCGGGTGGTGATACGCAGGGAGCCGTGTCCCTGATACAGAAGGGTGGACTGACCGGAGGCGTCCAGTCCGGAAATGGTGGGCTTTGTCTCTCCCGTGTCCTTTTTCCTGCAGGCGGAAAGAGCAAAGGCCGCGCAAATCAATAGTACTATTGCGATAATGGCATACTTCATGTGCTTCTCCTTGTGTATTCATAGCAATGGTCCCCCTTTTTCACAGGGGTGATACTTCTATTATAGCAGTTTTCGGCTCAAGGGGCAACAAAGTGAGTATACTGTCTTTTTTTTCGTCAGATACGCCAAAGGCTGCCGATGGCGAGTCCTCTGGTCCTCATATGTGATACAATAAAGAGGGACAGAGCCCGCAGGCTCTCCCCACAGATATCAAATAATGTGGTGTCAAGATGAAATATCACGTGTTATTGCTGCTCGTCCTGCTGGCGGTATCTGCGCAGGTCTTCGGGGCCTGCTATATAGACTTTTCCACCGGAAAACGGGAGGGGATGGAAGCCCGCCCCACCGCGGACGGCCAATTTACGGTGGGGGCGGCGGACGGTGTGGTCTGCGCCCGTTCCGGAGAAGACCCCAATAGCAGGATGATCTATCTGGACGTGACAGAGCCCTTGCCCGCCGGCCAAAGGGCCTTTTTGATAGTGAAGGCCTATGACAGCGCCGGTCCTGTGTTCGTGCAGTATGACGGCAAAAACGACGCCTACACCATGTCCCCGGACGTGCATGGTCAGAATGGGACCGGGTCTCTCGTGACCATGGTCTTTATCCTGCGGGACCCTGTGTGGTCCGACAGAGAAAACGGCGGGCATGACCTGCGTATCAACGGTATCAACGGAAGCATTGCAGTCAAAAGAGTGGAGGTTACCTTGGAAAGACCCGAAGATTACATCGACCCTGTGGAAGAGCTGGACAACATGAGGCCCAACGTCCTCAATCCGGGAATGACGGCCATACAGCAGTGGCAGGTCCATTACCGCCTGAACCCGGAGGACCTGTCCGACCTGACCTTTGAACGCGCCAAAAAGCTGGGCATCACCAGCATGCAGAGCTACGTGGGGCTCAGACAGCTGGAGCCGCAGGAAGGTCAGCCTGATTTTTCTGTCTATGACGGGCTCACGGGTCAGCTGGAAAAGCACGGCATGAAGTGGCTGCCTTTTCTCATCATGGCTCCCGAGGTGTCGGTGCCGGACTGGTGGAATGAAAAACACGGCGTATTTGCCAAATGCCTGGAGCACGGCGAGGAAGCCCCCGTCCAGTCCATCTGGAACCCGGCTCTCCGGGAGGGGGTAAAGCGTTTTCTCACCATGTTCAGAGAGCACTACAAGCCCGAGGTCATCGAAGCCCTCAACTTTGGCATCTCAGGCTGCTGGGGCGAGTCCATCCAGGTGGTAGGCGGCGGCTTTGGCATCATGGACCGCCATCAGCATCTGGGCTACTGGTGCGGCGACGAATACGCCAGAGCAGACCTGCGGCGGTATCTGAAGGACAAATACGGCTCCGTGGCTGCCCTCAACAAGGCCTGGAAGGCCTCCTTCCGGAGCTTTGAGGACGTGGAGCCCCTGATACCCGGCGAGAAAAAGTATGCAGACAGGGCCGTGGTGGATTTTCACGACTGGTATTACGGCTCCATGACGGATCTGGCGGAGTATTGGGTGAAGACAGCCAGAGAGCTGTATCCCGACACTCCCATATATCTGTGCACGGGAGGAGACGGCAACCCCATGATGGGAGCAGACTTTTCCGATCAGGCCCGCCGCATCGCCCCTTACGGCGCCGGCATACGCATCACCAATCAGGGCGACAACGTGTTTGAAAACTTTTCGGTGACCCGCATGGTGTCCTCCGCCTGCCGCCTCTACGGACAGTATTATACCACTGAGCCGGGCGGGGACAACACTCCCGACGGGATAGTCACCCGGGTCTTCGACGCCACTGCGGGCGGCGCCATAGGGGCTTATTTCAAATACCTCATGGACGCTCCCGACCTGCCCAACGTGAGGGGCATCAAATTTGCCGAATACAACAGATATTTCAGGAAGCAGGCTCCCCGTCTGAAGGTGGCGGCTCTCATGCCCAACACCTCCCTGAGCCTGCAGCCCGGCATCATATATGACTTCATCAGGCGGTCCTCGCTGCTGAGGCATGCCCAGGACTTTGAGTGGCTGGACGAGAATATGATAGAGGACGGCCTGGCGGACCGGTTTTCCGCCATAGTCCTGCTGGCGGGACAGACCTATGAGCAGGCCACCCTGGACAGGCTGGAAGCCTGGGTGAAAAACGGAGGAGTCCTCTTCGCTTCCAATGACCTGCTGCCTCTCATAAACGTGGAGGGCGAACATTGCGCCTGGCTGAAAAAGAGCGGGCAGTCTTCTACTCCGGGCATCCCGGAGGAATACGCGGCCGCCGCCAAAAAGGCGAAGGAGGACGGCGCGGACGCCGAGGTCATGATACCCGGCGCCGACGAGCAGGAGGAAAAGGCCCTCTTATCCGCCGCCAAGCCTCACGGAGAGGGGTGGACTGTGGTGTTCCCCGAGGGCGAGCCCCTGTATATCGGGCTGGTGTCCGCCTGTCTCTATTCGGAACACGCTCCCTGGAGCGACCGCTGCAGCCTGGTGAACGCGGGTGAGCCTCATCCCGCCTGTCTGGCGGCAAGGCGCATAGACGGAGAGTTTGACGACGTCATTTCCTCGGTCATCAACACGGCCGAGGGCAAAAAGGTCTATTATATGAACAACTCCTTTGAGGACGTGTACAAGACCCTTCCCGGCGGACGGGAGATACTGGTCCGGGCCCGGAGCATAGCCGAGACCTCTCTCGATGAAGCCTGCCTCGGACAGGAGTTCGAATACTCCCCATACTCCGATCCCTACGGGCTGCCCAATCCCCCGGATCACAGGCTGGACTACGCCTGCGGAGGCGTATCTGACTACGCTCTGGTGTGGGAGCCGGATGTGGAGGGCAGCGATTGGGTGATCCTGCTGCACGGGCACGGGTCCCGGGCGGATCAGCCCTACACCCGGCCGGACGTGGCCTCCCACTGGCTGACCCGGCTGAAGGGCCGGTACGGCATAGTGTCCTTTGATACCATGGGCAACGGCTGGATGAACCCGGGCTGCGCGGCGAATATGCACAATATGCTCTGCTGGCTGAAAAAGCGATTCGGTGTCGGGGAGTTTGCCCTCATTGGCGGCTCCATGGGAGGCACCGGCGCCCTGAGCTACGCCTGTCAGTATCCTCAGGATATAGACGGCGTGGTGGCTCTCTGCGCCTGCACCGACATAAAGACTTACACGGAGTTTCTCCGGGAGGCCGCCGCGAGGGCGCCTCAGCCGGGGGTGGAGGAGGATATCCTCCAAGCCATACTCAGGGGCTTTGACGACGACCCGGTGAAATACGAGGCAGTCTCTCCCCTGACATACAGCGACAGGCTCAGTATGCCGGTCTTCATTTCCCACTCCACAGGAGACGCCCTTATCCCTGTGTCCAACAGTCAAAGGCTGGCGGCGAAGCTGGCGGACAAGGCCGACTTTGAATATCTGGAGATAGAGGGCGGGCACCACGACACCACTCTGATGCCCGGCTTTGACAGAGGCATGGAGTTTCTCACCGAGCATGCAGCGCTGAAAAGCGGAGGGCTCAGGCAATATACGGACAGCCTCTCCAGCGACAATCCCTCGCTGAACAAGGCCTTTGACATCGCTCTCAACGATATATGGTGCAACATCAGGCCCTACAAGGGCTTCGACGCCTGCCTGTGCGCCGGCTTTGACTATCCCACCCCCTGGACCAGAGACACGGCTATCAACACCAGAAACGCCGGATATCTGTATCCTCAGGTGGTGAAAAACAATCTGTTTTCCATGACCGAGATCGACGCCTCCGGCAGAGTGCTGACGGACTCCATCGAAAGGCCCGAGTGTTCCGGCAACTATTGGGACTCCGTCATCTGGACCATGGGGCTCTGGTATTGCTATCTCTACACCGGTGACGAATCGCTTCTCCGGGAAGGCTATCCCGTGGTCAAAAGGACTCTCGAAGCCTACCGCAAGCTGGAATTCAATCCCGACTGGGGCCTCTTTATGGGCGGCGGAGTGTATGCGGACGGCATCAGCGCCTATCCCGACCACTACAGGGAAAAGGACGGACAAAACCCGGGTATAGCCTGGTGGGCCAGACGCAACCCGGACAAGGCCTATCCGGGCACGGTGTCCGGCGACCCTATGGCCACTCTGTCCACCAACTGTATGTATTACATCTCCTACGCGCTGGCGGCGAAGATGTCCGATATACTGGGCGCCGGAGACGGGGACAAATGGCTGGAAGAGGCCGCGTCCCTGAAGCAGGCGGTGATAAAGACCTTCCGCAACGGGAAAAAGGGCTCCTACGACTATCTCATAGACCACATGGGCAAATGCGACAGTCAGGAGGCTCTGGGCATCAGCTTTGCTGTCTTGTCCGGCATTGCCGACAGGGCGGATGCGAACATGATATTTGACCATCTGAAGTCCACCCCCTGGGGAGTGGCCTGTGTGGAGCCTGCCTTTGGCAGATACAAGCCGGACCCGGATACCTTCGGCAGGCATTGCGGCACCGTGTGGCCCTTCGCCTCCATGTTCGTGGCCGAGGCTGCGGCAAAGGCGGGCAGGGGAGACGTGTACAGCCGGGAGGTCCGGCTGCTCACGGAGATGGCCCTGAGACACGACGGCTTTTATGAGATATATCACCCTCTGACCGGGGAGCCCTACGGAGGTATGCAGGAGCCCGACAAGGACAAGGCCAGCTGGCGCAGCGTGCCCAGACAGACCTGGTCCGCCACCGGCTATATCAGAGCCCTGACAGCCGGCGTGTTCGGCCTGTGGTATGACGAAAAGGGAGTGACGGTGCAGCCCGTGAAGCACAGCCTGTGCACCCGCGCCGAGCTGCGGCTCCCCGTAAGGGGCCTGCGGCTCACGCTGAAATATACCGCGGGGGACACGCCTTCCGTGAAGATCGATGGCAAAGAGGCGTCCTTTATCCCATGGAGCGACGCAGGCAGCCATACCATAGAGATCACGGGATAGGGTCGGCCGCCGCAAATCACAAGAGGAAAGGATATGGTGTATCTGTTGGAGGACACGTCAAAGGCCGTCAGGCTGTTTGACGGGATGCAGGACTCTCTCATAGAGTCCTGCCTGCAAAAGGTCATGGGCCGGATATGGGTCACGGACCCTGAGGAGCCGGCGTCTGCCTTTGCCTTTTTGGGCTGCTTCGGCTTTTTGGCCGGGGAGCCCAGCCCGGAGCTGCTCCGGAGCAGGCCGGAGGGCTTTGCCATACTGATCCCCGGCAGCGACGCCTGGGCCCGGCTGATAGAGGCGGAGTGTCCCGAGGCAAAAAAGGTGACAAGATACGCCATCAGGCAGGGCGCCCGGTTTGACAGGGCGTCCCTGAGCCAAAACCTGCAGCTCCTGCCCAAGGGCTATGAGCTCAGGCGCATCGACGGAGCCCTGTATGACCTGTGTCTCGCCAGCCCCGGGACGGAGGACTTTGTGGGCAACTTCGATGACAGGGAGCACTTCTTGCGTGAGGGCAGAGGCATGGTCATAGTCAGGGACGGAGAGATCGTGTCCGGCGCCTCCTCATATTCCCGCTACAGGGAAGGGATCGAGGTGGAGGTGTGGACTGCTGCCCGGGAGAGGCGAAAGCATCTGGCTCTGGTGTGTTGCTCCGCTCTCATCCTCCTGTGTCTGGATGACGGGCTCTATCCCAGATGGGACGCTGCCAACCTGGCCTCGGTGGGGCTGGCAGGCAAGCTGGGCTACGAGTTTGACCACGAATACCCGGTCTATGAGGTCCTGTGAACATATATGCTGACCACGCTCCCGGCGCAATGCCGGGGGCTTTTTTGCATCTGCGGAAACGGTCCGGCCGAAAAATCGGTATAATTATTCGGAAGACATCAGAGCAAGGAGCGCTGCTATGATATATACCTGCTGCTATGTTTCGCCGCTGGGCAGGATGATCATGACCTCGGACGGCCGCAGTCTCACGGGACTGTGGTTCGAGGGGCAAAGGCATGCTCCCCGGGTGGATGCCGGGGAGCGCTCCCTCACGGTGTTTCGTGACGCCTGCCGCTGGCTGGAGAACTATTTCGCCGGGCTTGACCCCGGACCCGCCCCGGCGCTGGAGCTGAGGGGCACTCCCTTCAGGCTGCGGGTATGGAACAGGCTGCGGGAGATACCCCGGGGGCAGACCGTGTCCTACTCGGAGCTCTGCGCCCTGCTGGGAGAGGGGTCTCCGAGAGCGGTGGGACAGGCCGTGAGCCGCAATCCCATAGCGGTCATCATCCCCTGTCACAGGGTGGTGGGCGCAGACGGCAGTCTCACGGGCTACGCCGCAGGCACGGACAAAAAGGTCCGGCTCCTGGCTCTGGAAGGGGCTCTGCCGGCTCCGTGAGGCCCTTTTGGCCCGTTTTTGCTGTCCGGCAGTATTTTTTGGCCTTCGATGTGATATAATAATATTGAGTATTGCTGTCTGGCGATACAAGGCTGCTCAAGACTAATCGGACTGATAAATGAGAATTCAACAAAAGAAATCCAATAGGCGATCAAAGACGATGTGCTGTCTCAAAACTATCATCACGTACTTTTTCCTGTTGATATTCGTAGCCATAGCCGCTGTGGTGGGCTACGGAGTGGGGAAGTATTATGACAACGCCCAGCTCATCAACAAGATGGACGTCATCGAGTCCCCCGAGGCTACGGTCATATATGCGGCCAACAAGGACGACAAGGGCAATGACATTGTCATAGACAGGCTCTACAAGGAAGACCGCACCAACGTGGATCTGGACGTGATCCCCGCCAACCTCAGAAACGCTACCATAGCGGTGGAGGACAAGCGGTTTTATGAGCACAGCGGTATTGATTTCAGAGGTATGTTCCGCGCCATGTTCAAGAACCTGTCGGTCAAGAACATGGCCCAGGGCGGCTCTACCATCACCATGCAGCTGGCCCGCAACCTGAAGCTGGGCTTCGGCAGCGAAAAGACCCTGGACAGAAAGGTGCAGGAGGTGCTGGTGGCCTTTCAGCTGGAGCGGCAGCTCTCCAAGGACAAGATACTGGAGAGCTATCTGAACCGCATCTATTACGGCAACGGCGCCTTTGGCGTGCAGGCTGCATCCAAGACCTACTTCAACAAGGACGTCAAGGACCTTACTCTCCCCGAATGCGCCTTCCTGGCAGGACTGCCCAAGGCTCCCTCCTATTACGCCAGGAACAACCAAAAAGCCAATGAGCGCCGCAACGTGGTGCTGAAGCTGATGCTGGAGCAGGGCTACATCACCGACGCCGAATACAACGACGCCGTCAGCCACGATATGCGTATCACCATCACCAAGTCCAAGAGCAAGGGCGGCAAATATCAGCATTTTGTCAACTTCCTTATCAAGGAGCTGGGAGCTTCCTTTGACGAGGACGAGATCTACAACGGAGGCCTCAGGATCTATTCCACTCTGGATACCCGTATCCAGGACGCCGCCGAGAGCGTGTTTTACAGCCACAACGAGCCCCTCAAGAAGCGCTATCCCAAGATAGAGAGCTGCTTCGTGTCCATACAGCCCGGCAACGGCTTTGTGCGGGCCATGATCGGCTCCATAGACAAAAAGAGCGAGTTCAACAGGGCCACCCAGGCCAAGCGGCAGCCCGGCTCCCTCTTCAAGATCATCGATTATTGCTGCGCCATGGAAAAGCTGGGGTGGGGCCCCAGCACCCTCATATCCAACGAGCGTTTTCAGCAGGGCAAGTGGCGCCCCAAGAATTTTGACAACAGATACGGCGGCAGGGTGACCATGCGTCAGGCTGTGGCCAACAGTATCAACCTGCCCGCCATACGCGCCGCGGAAAAGGCCGGCATGAACAACGTGGTGGCTCTGGCAAAGCGTATGGGCATAGAGACGCCCATCGAGCCCAATCTTGCTGCTGCTATCGGCGGCATGGCCGGTATCGCTCCCATAGAGATGCTCATGCCCTACACCGTGGTGGCCAACAACGGTATCCTGCAAAAGGCCACTTGCATAGACCGGGTGTATGACGCAGACAAAAAGACCATATACATAGACAACCACACTCCCAAAAAGGCCACCAGAGTCATAGGCGAAGACGTGAGCAGGAAGATGGACAGCATGCTGCGCAGCGTGGTCACCTCCGGTACGGGCCGCCAGGTAAGCTCGGTCAGGGACGCCAGGGCCAAAACAGGCACCAACGGCATGTATGACGTGTGGTTTGCCGGCTACGTCCCGGGAGTGCTGACTGCTCTGGTGTGGATCGGCACCGATGATTATTCGAAGCTGCCAGGCTACTTCAGCGGCGGCGGCTCCTGCGGTCCCATATGGCGGGGCTTTATGCAGAAGACCCTGGGCTATATGGACGGCTACATAGACAAGGAAGCCCTGAAGAATCTGAAGGTGGAAGACTTTTCCGAAGATTCCGGCAGACGGGGCAGGAGAGAATCCCGGCACAGCGGAGGAGTGTCCGACGCTCCCATCATAGACGAAGCGCCGCGGCCGGACACCTCGTCCGAGCCCTCTTCCTCCGAGGAGCCTCCGGCTCCCGTGGAGACCGCGCCTCCCGCTCCCGCTCCCGAGCCCGAGCACAGTCATGACGACGTGACAGCAGAACTGTAGAAAGGGACATCATGCCATATATCATCAAAGCGCCGGTCATATCCAACGAGCCCGTGACGGCCAACACCATGCGCCTTATCCTGCGCGCTCCCGAGATAGCCGCGGAATGCAGGCCGGGACAATTTGTCAACATCAGCGCCTGGGGCGAGACCTACGACCCTCTGCTGAAAAGGCCCTTTTCCATCTGCGATGCGGACAAAAGGACCGGACAGATAGTCATCATATACAACGTGGTGGGCAAGGGCACCCGCATCCTGGCGTCTCAAAAGGACTCCTGCGACCTGGTGGGCCCCCTGGGCAACGGCTTTCCCGTCACGGCCGACGACTCCCTGAACCTGCTCATTGGCGGAGGCGCAGGCTGCGCTCCCATGAAGCTGCTGGAGACCGCCATCGGCGAAGCCGGCGGCAAGAGCCGGGTGATATGCGGCTTCGGGACTGCGGCGCAAAACTACGCAGACGCCCTTTTTGACAGTCCGATCATATCCACTGACGACGGCACCTGCGGCGTCAGGGGCTTTGTCACGGGACCTGCCGAGCAGTGTATCAGAGACCACGCGGAAGGTCCGGTGAGGCTCTGCGTCTGCGGACCCACTCCCATGATGAAGGCCGTGTGCGCTCTGGCTGCCGGATTTGAGCAGGTGACAGAGGTGTGGGTCAGCCTGGAGAACGTGATGGCCTGCGGCATAGGCGTGTGTACCGGCTGCGTGTGCAAGCTGAAGAGCCCCGAGGGCTTCGAATACAAGAGGGTGTGCAAAGACGGCCCTGTGTTCAGAGGGGAGGACGTGATATGGTAACTGCTGTCAACCTGGGCGGGCTCATGCTGAAAAATCCGGTGACTGTGGGCTCCGGCACCTTTGGCTACGGTATGGAGATGGCCGAGTTTTACGACATATCCCTGCTGGGCGGCATCTCCGTCAAGGGTACCAGCCTCACTCCCAGAGCCGGCAATCCCTATCCCCGCACCTGCGAGACGGCCTCCGGCATACTCAACGCCATAGGCCTGCAGAATCCCGGCGCAGACCGGGTGCTTGCGGAATATCTGCCCCGGCTGGAGGGCTGCGATACCAGAGTCATACTCAATATCATAGGCAATACGGCCGACGAATACGCCGCTCTGGCGGAGATGTTTGACGGCTGCTCCAGAGTGGACGCCTTTGAGCTCAACGTATCCTGCCCCAACGTGAAGACCGGCGGCATAGCCTTTGGCACCTCCGCTCAGGGCATCAGTTCCGTGGTAAGCGCCGTCAGAGCCCGCACCGCCAAGCCTGTGATATGCAAGCTGTCCCCCAACGTGACCGATATAACAGAGATGGCCCGGGCGGCAGAGGCAGCCGGCAGCGACGCCGTATCCCTGGTCAACACCTTTTTGGGCACTGCCATAGACCCCTACAAAAAACGCTTTGTCCTGGCCAACCGCACCGGCGGGCTCTCAGGCCCCTGCATAAAACCCCTGGCTCTCCGTATGGTGAACGACGTCTTCAGGGCGGTACGGATACCCGTGCTGGGGCAGGGAGGCATCATGACCGGTACGGACGCCATAGAATTCATGCTGGCAGGCGCTACCGCCGTCAGCGTGGGCACCGCCAATCTCACCAAGCCGGACGCGGCTCTGGACGTGGTAAGGGGCATCGAGGAATATATGCGCGAAACGGGAGTGGAGGACGTGAATACTCTCATAGGCGCAGCGATATAATATCAGGAGACAGATAATGGCTACATTATTCGGAAAGCACTATACCAAGGCCCAGCTCATGAAAAAAGCGGGCAACATAGACCAGCTGGGTGGCGTAAAGCGCATGCAGTTCTGCGACGGCACCTCCAAGGGCGTGGAATGCGCCGTATTCGACACGGGCGCGGGCCTGACCTTTACGGCGGCCATTGACAGGGCTCTGGATATCACCTCCGCCCGGTTCAACGGCATGAGCCTGTGCTACAGGACCCCCATCGGAGACAAGAGCCCCTATTTTTACGATCCCGCAGGATTGGAATGGCTGTATTCCTTCCCCGCAGGCATGTTTTCCACCTGCGGCCTCATGAACGTGGGCGTGCCCAACGAGTTTGACGGCGACGTGAAAGGCCAGCACGGCAGAGTGAGCAATATCCCCGCTTCCAACGTGCACGTGGACGGCTATTGGGACGGCGACGACTACATCATGTTTGCCAAGGGCAAGATCAGAGAGACCGCCTTTTTCGGAGTGAACACGGTGATAGACAGGACCGTCAGCGCCAAGCTGGGTGAAAACAAGGTGAGAGTGGAGGACGTCATCACCAACGAGGCCAACAGGCCCATGCCTCTGATGGTGCTCTATCACATGAACACGGGCTTTCCTCTGCTGGACAAGAACAGCTACATCTGCTTTGCTTCCGAAAAAGCGGTGCCCAGAGACGAGGAGGCCGAGAAGGGCAAGGATATATACAACGTGATGCAGGAGCCCGAGAACGGCTATGCGGAGCAGGTGTTTTATCACGACATGAAGTCTCTGCCCGACGGCACCACCTGCGCAGCCCTCATCAATCCGGACCTGCAGCTGGGCTACTACGTGAAATACAACACCAACGAGCTGGGCTATATGACTCAGTGGAAGTGTATGGACGAAGCCCAATACGTGGTGGGCATAGAGCCCGCCAACTGCCACGTGTACGGCATGGCCTGGGAGGCCGAAAACGGCACTCTCGAATATCTGGATTCCTTTGAGTCGAAGCACATCGCCTTTGAGATAGGGGTGCTCTCCGGCAAGGAGGAGATAGACGAATACAAGGCCTGCGTAGAAAAGATCATGAAGAGCTGAAGGGCGGACCCCGCAGCTGCTGAGTAAACGCAAAAAAAACGGCGATGACTCTGTGTCATCGCCGGCTTTTTGTGTCCCTTACATGTACTGGGGCAGAAAGAGCATGATGTAGTAGTAGGCAAAGGGAGCGGTAAAGAGGATACTGTCTATCCTGTCCAGCACTCCGCCGTGCCCGGGGATGATGTTGCCAAAGTCCTTGATGCCTATCTCTCTCTTGATGGCGGAGGCGGTCAGGTCGCCCATCTGGGACACCACACCGAACACTGCTCCCATAAACAGGGCGTGCTGCAGCGGCAGATGGATGAACCAGCCCGTTACCAGAGCCAGTATCACGCTGCCGGTCCAGCCGCCTATGCTGCCTTCCCAGGTCTTGTTGGGGCTGGATTTGGGGCTCAGCTTGCGCTTGCCGAATTTTCTGCCTACAAAATAGGCAAAGGTGTCGGTGGCCCAGGTGCACAGGAGCACCAGCATCAGCAGGCAGTTGCCCGCGGGCACCGTCTTGCCCCAGAATTCCATGGTGCCGCCAAAGCATTTGAGCATGACCAGATGGCTCAGGAGCCAGCCCAGATACACGGCGCCGAACAGAGTGATGGATATGTTTTTCAGGGGCTCTCTGTTGGGGCGGAAAAACTCCGTGAGAAACCCGAGAAACAAGAGTCCGCTGATCATCAGCGGAAACATGGGGGTGATGCTCAGCACGTCATGTCTGAGGGACAGCCGGGCAAAGCCCTGGATGTGTATGGACAGAGTGCTGACTATCTCCTGAGCGAGAGCGTCTAGCTGGCTGTCGCTGCTGGGGATATTCCGGGAAATGGAATCCAGCACCTTTTGGGCCAGCTCCTCGGTGTTTTCGGGAAAGGTGACGGCAGAAAACACGCACACCGCAGTGGCTATGATGCCCAGCCACCAGATAGGGTGTATGTTGATCTTTTCGGCGCCCTTGTACAGCTCGCATACGCCGATGACGGCGAAGACTGTGACTACGACGGCTATGGGAATGGTATAGGGTATGATGACCACGCCTATGATGATGGCCATTCCTATGAGCGCGCTTACGGTTCTCTGTAACATAGATCTATCCTTGACTCGTGTTTGTCAAATGCCATTTGCCGCAGGCAGTGCATTTGTAGGGAGTGAGGTCGTTGCCGTATTCCTCATATATTTTGTCACTGTGCGCCCAAGCCGCTTCCTCGCTGTCGTAGCGGGCTTTGCCGCTGCAGGAGCGGTTCAGGACGTTCCAGGCGTTCTTGTCCGAGATCCTTCGCTTTTTGTGGACCTTACGCTTCATTCTCGTCGATGGTGACCTTCTGCATCAGGTCGCCCTGGCGGATGGACTTGACCGTGTCCATGCCGGAGATGACCTTGCCAAAGACCGCATACTGCATGTCCAGATGAGGAAATGCGCCGAGAGTGATGTAGAACTGGCTGGAGGCAGAGTCGGGCATCATGGAACGGGCCATGGCCACCACGCCTTCGGAGTCGTGCTTCAGCTCGGGGCACACCTCCAGAGGGATGTGGACTCCGGAGCCGCCGGTGCCGTCACCCTTGGGGCAGCCGCCCTGGATCACAAAGCCGTCCACCACTCTGTGCCAGGTGAGGCCGTCGTAAAAGCCCTTCTTGGCCAGTCCCACGAAGTTGCGGGTGGTGATGGGAGCCTTGTCTTCAAACAGCTCGATCTCGATGATGCCTTTGTTGGTCTGGATGGTAGCTTTTTTCATGATATACTTCCTGTGTTATAATCTTGTCAGTCTGCTTGCCTGAGAATGGCACAGAGCCACGGCCAGAGCGTCTGCCGCGTCGTCCGGATTCGGGACCGACTTCAGATCCAGGATCCTGGTGATCATATACTGCACCTGCTTTTTGTCGGCGCCGCCGTAGCCTGTCACCGCCGTCTTGACCTCCACGGGAGTGTATTCCCTGATGGGGAGCCCCCGCTGGACAATGGCCAGGTTCAATACGCCGCTGGCCTTGGCCACGTCGATGGCTGTGGTGACGTTGTGATTGAAAAACAGCCTTTCGATGGCTGTCTCGTCCGGCTGGTATTCCGAGATGATGGTGTTGATGTCGGTATATATATCCAGCAGCCTGTCCGGAGTCGGCTTGGTCTTGGGGGTGGTGATCACCCCGCAGTCCACAAATATGCGCTTTCCGCCTTGTGAGTCTATGACGCCGAAGCCTATGATGGCTGTGCCCGGGTCTATGCCAAGTATTCTCATCTTGCCGTCCATTATATTCTATTTTTTATTATACCACATATCCGCTGCGGTTGTCATCTGACCGAAAATCGGGAGCCGCCCGTCTTTTTTTGCCCGGGAGCTATGTGCCCGGGCTCCCCCGTGTGTTATAATAATACTTGAGAACGTATCGGACGAAATATCATGAAACTCAGAATACTTGCCTGCGGGGTCTTTGAGCCCTATCTCGACCGGCTGACAGCCGACAAGGGCGACAGCGTCAGCTGCGTCTCGTTTGACGCCGGGCTCCACGAGACACCCGACCTGCTCAGACAGACCGTGCAGGATGAAATAGACAGAATATCCCGCGAAGGAGAGGACTATGACGCCATAGTGCTCTTTTACGGCTTGTGCGGACGGGGCACCGGGGAGCTGGTCTCCCGTGAGATACCCATCCTGATCCCCAGAGTGCACGACTGTATCGCCCTCTTTATGGGGTCGGATGCGGCCTACAAGAAGGAATTTGGCCGGAACCCCGGCACCTTTTATCACACCCTCGGATGGCTGGTCAAGAAGATCAATCCCAACGAGATGGCCGCCATCGACCTGTATCGCAATTATGACAAGATAGGCTGGGAGCAGCACCCCGAGTATGGCCGTCTGGAAGGCAAATACGGAGAGAGCAACGCCGAATACATACTGCAGTTTGCCGCCTCCTGGCAAAAGAACTACTCCCGGGGCGCCTACATAGACATGGGCTTCGGCGAGGACGAATACGCCGCTCAGACAGAGGTGATGGCCCGGGCCTTCGGCTGGAAATACGAGCGTATCAAGGGAGATATGGGCTTCCTCAGGGAGCTCTTTCGGGGCGTTCACAGCGACAGAGTGTTCGTGCTGCCTCCCTTTTCCGTGTCCAAGGCCAGCGGAGACGACCGTATCTTCAACGCCGTGTCCGCCGGCGAGAGCGAGCACAGCTTTTATGAGACGGAGACAGTGCTCTACTCCGAGGGAGAGTCCCCTCTGCCCAAGGGGGTAGGGCTGGGCATTGACGCCGGCGGCACCTACACCGATGCGGTGATATTTGACTTTGCCCGGCGGGTGGTCATAGCCAAGGCCAAGGCTCTCACCACCTACGAAGACCTGCTTATAGGCATCAACGAGGCTCTCTCCAAGCTGCCGGCCGAATACCTGCGGACGGTGCAGGTGACCAGCCTGTCCACCACTCTGGCCACCAACGCCATAGTGGAAGGCAGAGGGAGCCGGGTGGGCACCATTCTCTACTCTCCCTTTGAACGCTTTGCCGAGGACGCGGGCCTCTCTCCCTGCATACAGGTCAGGGGCGCTCTGGATATATCCGGCGCCGTGCTTGAGGATATTGACCCCGAGGAGGTGCTGGCGGCGGCAGACACTTTGGTCCGCAAGGAAAAATGCCGGGCCCTGTGCGTGGGAGGCTATGCCAGCCTGAGAAATCCGGAGCTGTCCGTGAGGATCAGGGACATCATCCGGGACAAATATCCCGAGCTGTCTGTCATATGCTCTCACGATATCAGCCAAAAGCTGAACGCCGTCAACTCTCTGAAGACGGCTGCTGCCAACGCCCGTCTGATACCGGTGATCAGCAGCCTCATTCACTCCGTGCGCCGGGCTCTCGACCGATGCGGCGTCAGGGGCAGGCTTATGATAGTCAAGGGCGACGGCACCTGCGTGAATACGGACGCTGCTCTGGAACGGCCCATCGAGACAGTGCTGTCCGGCCCGGCTTCCTCAGTCAGCGGCGCCCGGCTGCTGACAGGCATAAAGGACGCCATAGTGGCGGACGTGGGCGGCACCACCACCGATATAGCCGTGCTGAAGGACGGACTGGTGGACATCAGCCAAAACGGGGCGCTGGTGGGCGGCTCTGTGATGCAGATCAACGCCGTAAGCATCAATACCAGCGGACTGGGAGGAGACTCCCGCATATCCTTTTCCCGGGACAGACATATCACCGTAGGCCCCGTGAGAAACGTGCCCATATGCAGCGTGGCGGCGGCCTATCCGCAGGTTGCCGGCAGGCTGAAGGACATGAGCGGCCGCAAATACTCGACTGCGCCGGACACCTCGCAGCTGGACGTGCTGCTCTATTCGCCCTTCTGGGAGAGGGTGAGCCTGTCCCCGGACGAGACCCGTCTGTGCGGCCTGCTGAAGGAAAAGGGAGCCATGTTTGCCTCCGACGCCAGAGACGCGCTGGGGCTGGCCTCAAACGAGCTGCTGCACCTGCCGGCTCTGGAGGCTGCGGGAGCCATCAAGCGCAGCCATCTGACGCCCACGGACCTGTTTCACATACAGGGCAGGATGAGCAAGTGGGACACGGAGAGCGCCCTGAACGCATTGAAGGTGTTTGCCATGCTGCTGGGGACGGACCCGGAGGATCTGACGGAACGCATATGGCGGCAGATCAGATATATGCTCCTGTCCCAGCTCCTCCAAAGAGAGCTGACGGACGAGACCGGCAGGGAATGCGCCCTTTCCGGCGAATCGGAATATATGATCCGGGGCATCACCGACGAGCGAAAGGGCGGAGTGGCCTTTTCCCTCAGTCTGCCCCATCCCCTGATAGCCATAGGCGCTCCGGTAAAGGATATGTTTGAAGGCTTTGACAAATACGTCCATTGCCCGGTCATCATACCCGAACATGCGGACGTGGCAAATGCTGTGGGAGCCGTGTCCGGAGAGATCATTGCCCGGGAGACGGTGTATATCCGCCCCGGCAACGACACCGGCTACATAGTGTATTCATCTCAAAAGCGCCTGGAGGAAAACACTCTCTCGGGAGCCACCGCCACGGGCCTGGAGCTGTGCAAGGAGCTGGCCAGGGCAAAGTCGCTGGCTGCGGGAGCCCGGGAGCCTCTGGTGAGAGTCACCGTCAAGGACAGGATATCCCACACCACCGACGGAGGACTGCTGTTTGTGGAGCGCCTTCTCACGGGACAGGGCTCCGGAGCAAGTATAGAAGCAACACAGGAAAAGGAAGGATAAATGGCGATCAAATACACCATCGAGCCCCTGATGTATTCGCAGGTGGAGCTGGGCGGCGATCTGGCCCGGCAGTTCAGAGAGACGGCAGACTATTACTATGGTCTCAACAACGACGACATGCTCAAGCCCTACAGAGAGCGGGCCTCCATGCCCGCCCCGGGACGGGATATGGGCGGCGTGTACGTGGGCCACTCGCCCTTTGGGCAGTTTTTGGCTGGCTACGCCAAAATGTTTGCCGTCACCCGGGACGAAAAATACAGGGACAAGGCCCTGAGTCTCATGGACGGATGGGCGGAGACCATAGAAGAGGACGGCTTTTTCTTCGACACGAGAGAGCCGCATCTGTGCGCCTATATCTACGAAAAGCTGATGGGGGGCCTGCTGGATATATACTATTACTGCGGGGAGCCCCGGGCTCTGGAATACCTGAAAAGGATCACTCTGTGGGAACAGAAGCACGTGCCGGAGACCAGAGAATACTGCGACGTGGTGGGGAAGGGCACCGGCGAATGGTACACCCAGAGCGAAAATCTGTACCGGGCTTACCTCTATACAGGCGACGAGGACTATCTCAGATACGCGGAGACCTGGGAATACACCGAATACTGGGATGAGATACTCTCCGGCGACCTGCAGGCCATGTATGCCCATCATCCCTGGCATCACGCCTACAGCCACGTGAATACCTTCTGCGGCGCCGCCATGGCCTACATAGTGAAGGGGGACAGGAAGTATCTGGACATACTGAAGGCTGCATACGAGTTCATGCAAAACGAGCAGTGCTACGCCACCGGCGGCTTCGGGACCATGGAAAACCTGCATGACAGAGAGACCACCATCCACAAGCTGCGGACGCGTTACGACAGCTTTGAGACCCAGTGCGGCTCCTGGGCAGGCTTCAAACTGTCCAAGTACCTGCTGTGCCTTACGGGCGAAGCCAAATACGCCGACTGGACCGAAAAGCTGATCATCAACGGCATAGGCGCCTCCATTCCCTCCGGCGGCACCGGCAAGACCTTTTATTATTCCGAATACCGCACCTCCGGGGCCCACAAGAGATACAATCACAACGTGGCCTGGCCCTGCTGCTCCGGCACCAGACCTCAGGCCATAGCGGAATATCACGATCTGATATATTTTCAGGATGACGACGGCATATACGCTGCCCAGTTCTTCGAGAGCGCAGCCCAGCTGACGGTGAAGGACACGGAGGTGTCCGTGAGCCAGCTGGCGGATTTCCCCGCCTCGGACACTCTGATATATGAGATCACTCCTCTCGAAAAGATCTCCTTTGCCTTCAGGTTCCGCCTGCCCGGGTGGCTGTCTGCTCCCGCGGAGGTCCGGGTCAACGGAACTCCCTTTGAATACTCCGTCCAAAAGGGGTGGGGGACACTGGAGAGAAAATGGTCTCCCGGAGATATAGTGGAGATCAGGCTCCCCATGGCCATGGAAGCGAAGTATATGTATGACGACAAGGCCAATCCCTACGCCATAACCCTGGGGCCCACCGTGATGGCTGTGAGAGCCATAGAGGACGGGGGCAATCCTGCTCTGGTCATAGACCCGGACCGGGTGGGAGAGGACTTCATCCCCTGCGAGCACGAGCTCCTGACCTGGGAATACGCTCCCGACAGGAACGTCACCATCAAGCCCTTTTATCTTTTCCGGCAGGAGGAGCAATACTTCATCTATCTGGACAAAGAGGCCCGCATGCCCTTTTATTCCTACAAAAGCGCGGAGTTTGACAAGGGGTGGAAGGACTTCGGCGGCTGGAAGACAGCCTTTTCAAAGGGGCTTGCCTGCCGGTTTTCCTACACGGGCAAGGGAGTCACTCTCCACGCTGTGGGTTATCCGGACTGCGGCATAGCAGACGTGCTGCTGGACGGCAAAAA
>JAFZNQ010000032.1 GCA_017552965.1 Abditibacteriota bacterium
CGTCCAGACTGCCTATATAGCGCTCCCTGCCCTTCCAGGTGACGGCAAAGGGCCAGGACATTTTGACGAACCGGGCAAAGGAGGTGACGCGCTGCTGTCCGTCCAGCACCTCATACTTGCCGCCCCGGTTCAGCACAAAGTAGATGAGCCCCAGAGGATAGCCCTTCAGCAGCGACTCCACCACGGCCACGTCCCTTTTGCCGTCGCCGTAAATGTAGTTGCGCTGGTATTCCGGCTGTATGATCAGCTGTCCGTCCATGCCGAAGAGGCCCCTGTCCTCGTTTTGATCGTAAACAAAGCCCTTGCACAGGTCGTCCACCGTCCAGTCGGTGTGAAGCGTGGTGTTCATTGAGCGCCTCCTCTTTTGGTTTTTATAAACAATCTCTTGTAAACACGAGATCCATTTACTACCGGTTGAGAAATACCGCCTAGCCAAATTCCATTAGAAAAACCTTTTCCTTCGCTCTCTGATGCCCCCAACACGTCAAACTGTTCGGGGTTATACTTGTCCATAAACGTAATAGGCACCCCCATTACCCCGTCATAGTCCGAGGGGATGCACTCGGTAAAGGGCACCTCGATGGCGTCATAGTTGTCATACCGGGGATACTTTATCTCGCCGTAGTCCTTTTCAAAGGCTTTCTTGAGCCGGGAATTGAACTTCAGGTTGTTCTCCATGGTATCCAGCAGCAGAGACTCATGCCTTTTGCCGTGGTCGATGTTGGTGAACCAGCAAACTCCTTGAATGTTTACTATTTTATTTCCTTCAGCATCTAATTTAGCCTTCTCGCTTTCCACAACAATATCTTTTGGCATAATCATCCACCGTCCACCATTAAGCGATGTGTAACCGGTCCAAATATTGTTGTCCTTTATCAGCGGAAAAACTTCTTTATATGTTATAGCGTTTTTATTCCCCATTATAACGAATTGCTTCCCTGCTTCCATTATCCAGGCCAGGAACTCCCGGAACAGGGAAAAGGGCGGGTTGGTGATGATGACGTCCGCCTGGTCCCGCAGGCGGCGCACCTCGTCGGAACGGAAGTCTCCGTCTCCCTCCAGATAGCCGTTGAACACTATATCGTCGGTGTCGATGAAGCCGGAGCCGTCTGTGTCCCGGGTGAGGGTGAACAGCTTGCCCCGGGTCTCATGGAGCGCGGGATCATAGTGGGGCGACTCCTCTTCAAACAGGGTCAGCTGCCTGCTGCCGGAGCTCTGGGAGTAGGAGGTGGAGATCAGCTTTTTGAGGCCGAAGCGCTCAAAGTTGGCGGCGAAGTATTTGGTGAAGTTGCTCCATTCGGGGTCGTCGCAGGGGAGAAGTATCGTCTTGCCCCGGAACACGTCCGGGTCATAGGCGATGTAGGCGTTCATCTCCGCCTCTATATCGCTGTATTGGGTGTAAAACTCGTCGTTTTTGGCGCTCTTGGCTGCGCCGAGGCTCGTGTTGTCGGCCATGGGTCATACCTCCTGTTGTTGTGCCGGCTCGCAGGCCGCGGATCATACTTGTTACATATTCACTGTATCACATATCCCCAAATAATACAAGACCCGTATATTGCAGCAGAAAAAGAGCCTCTCGGAGACTTTTTACGGCGGAGGGTCTTCGCCATTCGCGGGCGCGCTTTGTCCCGTTCAATTTCACGTCATATCGGCGGTGAGGGCAAAGGGCCCTCACCGGTAAGAAAAAACTCTTCTCGTCATCTCGGCGGAAACGGCATATGTCAAACGCTGTGGCGTTTGGCCGTTTGGGGTAAGAGACCTCAGGAGGGGCCCGGCTGCTTCTTCATTGCTCCGGCAAAGCCGGAGAAAGCAGACGGGAGGACCCTGGCAAAAGTACAGACGAGAAAAGTGGTTTTCCGC
>JAFZNQ010000033.1 GCA_017552965.1 Abditibacteriota bacterium
GCCGAGTTGTCGCTGATCCTGTCCTCGGATTTATAGCAGGTGCGGCCGCACAGTTCCAGCCGCCGCAGCAGCCACTTGCCGTTGCTGATGGGGAATACTATCTCTACACTGGGCTCAATGATGTTCATATGTCCTCCTTACCATGGCCGGTCGGCAGCTTCTTCCGCCGTGGGTATCTTGGTGTAGCTGTCGCCCCGCCGGGGTTCCCGGAAACGCTGATGATCGCCGTCGAAGTACAGGTCTATCAGTCCGGTGCGCCCGAATTTGTTCTTGGCTATCTTCACCGAGGCCCGCTCCGGTGACTGGCGGATGTCCCGCACAGCAGGCCTGTCCAGCAGCATGATGACGTCGCCGCCCTGCTCGATGGCAGAGCTGCCCTTCAGGGCGAACATACTCTGCTTCTCCTGCCCGGCCTGACGGGAGGGCTGAGACAGCAGCATGATATGGCACTGGCAGTAGGGCAGCTTGGCTACCCGCTTGAACTCGCTGACGATATACTCCAGCCGGTCGGCAGTGCTGTTGGCCTGCCAGCCGGTGCGGCAGAACTGGAGGAAATCCACCAGCACGAGGTCGGGCTTCAGGGCTACGATGCGCTCGGCCATCTGCTCCACGAAGTATACGGTGTCCCAGATGTACAGCCGCCCGTCCTTCAGCAGGCTGAGGGCCGTGTCGGCAAACAGCTTCTGTCCGGCAGAATCCAGATGCTTATTGGCTATGCTGTCGTAGTCAAGTTTGCCGGTAGCGGCAACCAGACGCTCCATCAGCTGCACGTCCGACATCTCCAGAGAGAAGAACAGCACCTTGCGGCCCCGGCTCAGGGCATTCATAGCTATGTTCAGGGCCAAGGCGGTCTTACCGGTGGAGGGTTCGGCCCCTAAGATGCTCACGTTGCCCAGCCGCAGTCCACCCAGCAGCGTGTCCATGGGATTGATGCCGGTATACAGACGGCGGCTCAGGTCGTTGTCCGTAACGTCGTCCATCACTGCCTGATACAGACGGGCAGGCAGGCCCTTGTCATCCCCGGAGCCCAGCTGCTTGCGTTCCCTGTCCACCAAGCCGCCCAGCTCATCCAGCAGATCGCCGTCCCGCTGGAAGATATCCCGCACGCCCTCCCGCATCCGGCGCTTCATGCCGCCCGACCGCACCTTGTCCATGACCCACGGCAGCAGGGAAGGAGCCATGGCCAGCATACCGTCGCTGCAAGCAGTGACAAAGGCCACCAGCTTGCTCTGCCCCAGACGGGACAGGTATTCATCCAGCGTTTCCACCTTGAGGAACAGGCTCCAGCTTGCGGCACAGTCCCGGTCACCAAAGTCCTCCACTCTCAGCCGCCCCCGATACTCACGGGCCTCATTCCAGTTCGCAAACGTAGCTCCAACCGCACCCTTCTCATAGTCAAGCTGGGTATATTCCTCGGACATGGCTCACTCCTTGATCTCAAACAAACCATCCCATAGCTTCTCTACCGATTGTTCAAAACAGGCCACCGCCTGCGACTCTGTGTTATAGCCCATGTTGCGCAGCTTCTGGAAGGCTCCCCGTATCGCCTTGGCTGTCAGCCGGTGCTCGCCCCGCTTACTGTAGCGCATGGCTATCCATTCGGAGGCGGCTCCCCGTACCGCAGGATTGGCCGTGATCTCGCAGACCTCGCTCAGAGCTTCCCTCCGGGAGAGGAAATACTTCTCCGGCTTCTGAGCTGGCTCGTCGGGAAGGGAAGAAGGAGGGGGGGATATAGGGGGGGTAGATGATGGGATGGGCGTTCTACCGTTAGGTTTCTCCACACAGTTAGAATCTCTCAAGTTGTTCAACGAGGAGAAAGATGACAAATTTACGTCCGTCTCCTCATCAAACGCCCTGCTATCCCCAGCGATAGACCCTGACAAAACCTCCTCCGGTTTTGTTGACAAATTTTGCTCGGTTTTCTCGGCTAAAGCGCAGCTATCTGCCTCGATCAGGGGTGACAATGCGCCGTTTTTCGTGACAAAATATGTGACAATTTCCGGCTCTGTTTCATCCTCTTTTGCCTGCTCAGCGGGGGTATCGACTGTGACAAAATTCGTGACAATTTCGATGCCGCCGCGTCCGTGATACTCACGATGACACAAGCCGTAGGCCTCCAGCTTGTCCAGCGAGTAGCGAAGCTGACGCACGGAGACGCCGGTGATATCCGCCAGCTGACGAAGATTGGTAGACAGGCGCCCCACGCGAAGCAAAAGGATAGAGAGGTGGAGCCATATCTTTGCATCTATCTCATTGTTATACAGGACTTTATTCATAAAATGTATAAACCTATCGCTTTGTTGAAAGGGGTGGGGCGAGGGGAAAGGGGAATATTAAAACCCTCGCCCCGGTGATCTATTAGAAAACGGCGTCTTCCTCGCTGTCCATGGGCACGTCTTCCGGCGCCCAGTCAGGACGCTCACGGCGGGCGAGCAAGATAGGGTAGGTCTTTCCGGCCTTCACTCTGTCCTGTACCCAGCCGGGCAGCAGCTCCAGCGTGTCCAAGGCATCGGGGTCATCAAGGTTCAGGCTGAACAGGTGGGTGGCTTTGGGCGCGTCCATGCCTTCCGGCAGGCCGATGACGTCGCCCACTCTGGCATAGGTCTCGCCGTCTTTACCGGCGGCGTGAATGATGCTGATGAGGCAGCCCTTGCCCAGCATCTCCAGCAGGTCAAACTCCACGTCGTTACCGGCGGGGAAGGGGATGCCGCGCCAGTTCTGGAGCAGCTTACGCAGGCCGGCCTTCTCGTGCAGGCTGTTGGTATACTGCTTGGAGATGGTACGGGGACGGGGGCCGTCTTCGGTCTCGATGACTTCCTTGGGCAGTTCCCAAATGAACATCACCTTATCGGCGCTCTTGACCTTGCCCTCCCAAACGCTTTCCTGTTCACCCAAATCGACGATGCCGCAGCAGACAGCGGTCTTGACACCGGCGGTAATCGGGTCTCTCTTTACGGTTGCGGTACTCTTGGCAGTCAGACTCATTTACTTATCCTCCTTAAGATTTAACTAATAAACACAGTTCTCCCAGCGACGTGTCCGGGTAGGCCAGCAGCTCCCATGTCAGCTTACAGCGGCGGGTGTTGCTGTCGTTGTCGTACTTGATGCAGGGGCAATACTTGCAGGCCTCCTTGCCCTCCGGCATATTCACCGTCAGGTGGTAGCGGGTGTAGCTCAAGTGTCCGTCTTTAGGCATCCTGATATCCTCCTCCGCAATAGGGGCAGCCCCATACTTCCCATGGGACTTGCTTGCCCCAGACTTCCAGCCACTCCGTATGGACGGTGGGCTCCTCGAACTCCCGTCCGCAGCAGTCACAGATATAGGCCATCATAGTTCCCCCTCAGCCAGCCGCTCGGCTACGTCACGGTAGTAATACTTCTTGTAGGCGGCGTTGTAGACGGGGATCAGGGGGCGCAGGATGCGCTCAGCTGTGTTCCTGCCGCAGCCCAGATAGCCCCGGAGCTGGTTGGCAGTGATGAAGGCCCCCGCCAGTTCATACAGGTCATGGGCAAAAGTGTTGATCCTCTGTTCCGATGCCATGGTGTTCTACCTCCTTGAAAAATTATCGGGACTATGGTAAACTTAAATAATCTATAGGGTCGCGTAACTTTAACTGGTGAGTAAACAGATTGTTTTAATTATCAACAACCCGTTTATTATTTTACCAACTAATCGTTTATTTGTCAACCAATAGAGCTATGTTTTTTAAGATTTTTTAAGGCTTTGGAAGGAGGCAACTATGGAAGAAAACAGAGTAAAGAAAATGATGTCCGATAACTTGAAGATATACTATAAACGCTCGGGGCTTGAGCGTGGTGAGTTTGCAAAACGTATCGGATTTACAGAACAGGGTGTAAGTAAATGGCTTAAGGATAATGCTTGCAGCCCTCCTGATGTGGCAAATCTTGATAAGATCGCTGACGCATTGGGTGTTACCGTTAAGGATTTCTTTGAGGAACGACCTGCCCCGATGCATCCAGCGGATAAAATGGAACTTAAAAGAATTGAAACTATGATACGTGATCAGCCAGATGCTAAATGGATCGTCACCCATATGCTTGAGTATTCCAAGACGGAACTCTTTGCTTTCCGGCAGATAGTTGAGGGCATGGAGGACTTAAGAAAAACTCATAAAAAGAAATAATCAATAACCAGTTGATGAGTCTGCCAATTCTCTGTTGACAGACTCATTTTTATTATGCTATAATCATCCATATTCAAAATATAGGGGAGGTGTAACACATGAGCGTAAAGCATACCAAGACATAGGGAGGTATGCTTATGGTAGTCAAGTCCAAGACGATAACCCTGTATGACGGGGTAAAGAAGCGCATCTTCGCCAAGGCTGACACAGAAGCGGAGGCATTAAA
>JAFZNQ010000034.1 GCA_017552965.1 Abditibacteriota bacterium
AGCTGGGAGATCTGAGCGAAAACTTTGATTATCACGACGCCAAGCGGGAGCAGGGCGTGGTGGAGAGCCGCATCGCCGAGCTGAAATATATATTGGAAAATGCGGAGCTCACGGAAGCCGCCGGCACCGACAAGGTGCAGATAGGCTCCAGAGTCAAGATATATATGCAATCCATGGGCATGGAAAACGAGTTCACCGTAGTGGGCCCCGCCGAGTCCGACATAGCGGCGGGCAAGATCAGCTGCGACAGCCCCATGGGCGAGGCTCTCATGGGAGCCGGCACCGGCGACGAGATCGAATTCAATACCCCCGGCGGCCTGCAGAAATGCAAGGTGCTGGCCATCAATTAGCATGAAGATCACCGGCACCTTTCTGGACGAGATCAGCCACGACATTCCCCACCAGAACTGGGGCCCGGAGGAATGGGCGAAGGACTTTGACGCTATGCGCAGCATAGGCATAGACGAAGTGTATCTCATCCGGTGCGGCTACAAAAAGCAGACCGCTTTTCCCTCGGAGGTCCTGACGCGGGAGGAGGGCTGCCGGATGCCGTCAGAGGATCTGGCGGAATTGTTTCTCACTCTCGCCGACCGGAGAGGCATGCGCTTTTTCTTCGGCACCTATGACTCGGGCAATTATTGGCTCTCCGGAGAATATGAGCGGGAGGTGGCTCTCTCAAAGGCAGTCTGCCGGGAGGCCTACGACCGTTATTCCGGCCATCCCTCCTTTGCCGGCTGGTATATCTCCAACGAGATCAGCCGCCGGATCCCCGGTATCACGGAGCTTTTCGGCGACCTGGGCGGCTATCTGAAGGAGCTGTCCGGGCTGCCCGTCATGATCAGCCCCTATATACACGGCAAAAAGCAGCCGGGCATAGGCGAGGCCGGTCAGATCACCGCCGACGAGCATTACAGAGAGTGGGAGAGCATATTTGCCGCCATCAGCGGCTACGTGGATATAGTGGCCTTTCAGGACGGCCACGTGGACTATGAGGAGCTGCCCGAGTTTCTGGCGGCCAACAAGGCTCTGGGTGACAAATACGGCGTGGAATGCCGCACCAACACTGAGACCTTTGACCGGGATATGCCCATAAAGTTTTTGCCCATCAAGTGGGAAAAGCTGCTCTGCAAGCTGAAGGCCGCGGAGCAGGCGGGCTACGAAAAAGCCATCACCTTTGAATTTTCACATTTTATGAGCCCCAATTCCATGTATCTGTCCGCAGGTCATCTCTACAACAGGTACAGGGAATATCTGGCCAAGCAGGGCTGAAGCTATTAGCAGAGCGGCGCTACAGGCGCCGCTTTTTTTACCGCCGGGTCACAGCAAAGAGGGGGGCTTCCTTTGCCTTTACCTGCGCGCCCAGGGCGCAGTCGGGGATCCACAGGGGCCTGCCGCCGCAGTCAAAGAATACCAACACTCTGCCTCGGTCGGCCAGGGGGATGTGGGCGTCCTTCAGGATGCGGCCTATCTTTTTGCTCTTGCCCTCCATGCCCGCCATTTCCATAGGAAGAGCCCGGATTGCCCCGGTGGCAAAGGCGATCCTGAGGGGCAGCAGCTTGCCGGAGATGCAGAGCCGGTCCTTGGCGGGGATGACCCTGCCCTCAAAGGGCTCGCAGCAATAGGTGGCGCCGTCTATGGTCACGGTGTCCCCGGCCCGCAGGGTGAATTCCCGCAGGTCCTCGGCGGCCGGCGCCTGCTTTTTGGTGATACGGAAGGACTCGCCGTCGGACACAGCGTATATGCCCCCTCCCGTCAGCTCGGTGGTAAAGGAGCCCTGCAGCAGCAGACTGTCGATGCGCCTGACCTCGGCGAGGGTGATGTCCTTGTATTCCCCTTTGGCGTCCCTGATGAGCTCCCGGATGGCCGTGTAGCGGATGATGGCAGGCGCGGAAATCAGGTCGCTGACCGGCAGGGGCCGGGGCCGGGCTTCAAGAAAGGCCCGGGTCTCGGTGAGGATGTAGTCACCCGCCAGCTCCGCTATTTCTCCCAGACCCTCCAGGGCCTTGTCTATGCCGGGATTGAAGTCCCGGCGGAGCATGGGCAGCACCGTGTTGCGGAGCCTGTTGCGGCGATAAATGTCCGACAGATTGGAGGAATCGGTCCGGTAGGGGATATGGCGCTGAGCGAGGTAGTCCAGCAGCTCCTGTTTGGTGTGGTTGACCAGAGGGCGGAAATAGCAGCCCCTTCGGAGAGGCAGGGGGGAGAGACCTCCCAGCCCGGTCCCCCGGAATATGTTCAGCAGCGTCGTTTCCGTCCTGTCGTCCCGGGTGTGGGCGGTGGCTATGAGCTCCGCTCCGAGGCTTTGCCTGATCTCCTCCAGGGCCCGGTAGCGGAGTATCCTGGCGGCTTCCTCCGTGGCCATATGGTGGGCCCGGGAGTATTCGGTCACCTCCAGCCGGCGGGTGATGCACTCGACGCCCAGAGATGAGCACAGAGCCCGGGTAAAGCGTTCGTCCTCGTCGGACTCCTCTCCCCGGAGCTGATGGTTGAAATGGACCGCGTATATCTGCAGGTCCGCCTCTTCGGCTGCGGAGACCAACAGATGCAGCAATGCGCAGGAATCGCTGCCCCCGCTGACGGCGGCAATGATCCTGCTGCCCGGCCTGACCTGCCCTTTGATCGTGTCAGAAAGACTTGCGCTCAAGTAGTATGTCCATCAATTGCGAGGCGTTGTCCAAACGGATGGGAGACTGCAGCGCTCCCGCCTCGCTGTATTCGATAGTGTTGCCCGTGTTGCGGCGGCTGTCATACATCACAAAGGGCACCGGGGTGTCGTTGTGGGAGCCGGTGGACACGGGGGTGGGGTGGTCCGGCATCAGCAGCATGCGGTAGTCCTCGCCTGCGGCTGCCAGATAGTCTCTGATCCTCCGGACGATGACGCCGTCTATGGCCTCGATGGCTTTGATCTTTTCCTCCGTGTTCCTCTCGTGACCGGCCTCGTCGGGGGCTTCTACGTGGACCCACACGAAATCGTGGTCCTTCAGGGCCCTGACTGCTTCCGCGGCCTTGTTTTCATAGGAGGTGTCGATGTAGCCGGTGGCTCCTGCCACCCGGGGAACGGTAAGGCCTGTGAGCCGGCCCAGACCCTTGATGAGATCCACGCCCGCTATCACCGCGCCTTTTTTGCCGTATTTCACCTCAAAGGGATCAAAGGAGGCCTTCATGCCCTCCGCCCAGAACCAGATCATGTTGGCAGGCAGCTTGCCGGCGGCTTTGCGCCGCAGATTGACGGGATGGTGTTCCAAAATCCCGGGGGACTCGGTGATGAGCCGGCCGAAGAGCTCCGCGTAGTCGCCCTGAGGCATGTGTGTGGATATGGGCTCTCCCACAAACTTGTAGGGAGGGTAGAACTGCACGTTCATGGAGCCGTGCCTGAGTATCATGATGTGCCTGTAGCTGACCCCGGGATAAAAACGATAGTCGGGGCAGGCAAAGGCCTCGTTGAGGGCGTCGATGAGCTCCCGGGCCTCTCCGTCGGAGATGTGGTCTGCGGACGAGTCGATCATGATGCCGTCCTTCACCGTCACCAGGTTGGTCCGGTAGGCGGCGTCGGTAGAAGACATCTCTATGCCCAGCGCGGCGGCCTCAATGGCTCCCCGGCCCTTGTAATATATGGCAGGGTCGTAGCCCAGTATGCCCATGTTGGTCACGTCGCTGCCGGGCGTCATCCGGTCGGGAGTCGTCCTGGCGATGCCCACCACTCCCGCAGCGGCCATTTCTCTCAGGTTGTCCGCCCGGGCCTGCAGAATGGGGGTCCTGCCGCCGGGAAAGCTGTCGGGGATATCGGCCATGCCATCAAACACTACTAATACGTACTTCATTTCCTCATTCCTTTCTCACCTTTATTATATCATATCGGGCAGGGTTTATACAGAGGCGGCCTCGGAGAGCTCCGGCACCTGCGCAGCCTGCTGGGCCATGGACGGCCGGGCCTTTTAACCCCAGCGAAACTTTTTTCGCTGGGGACCCCGAAGAGTGCCGGGCGGGGTTAAGGCAGCGAGGAGCGGTTCAAGGAGAAGCTCTCCGAGGAGGAGCAGAAGAAGATCCTGGGGCCGAAGCGCTACGAGTTGTGGAAGGAAGGCGAGCTGCCCTGGAAGGACATCCCGGCGGTGAAGCCGAACGACACCTACGGCCCGACGCTGGGGATCTCCCCGCTGAAGGACGGAAAGGCGCCGGAGCTGTCGGAGGATGTCTCCGGCAATGGGGACGTGAAGTTCCTGAACGGGTCCGAGAGCGGCAAGCGCTATGAGGCTCTGAAGGGTGACGCAGGGGAACAAAACGCTACGCGGGGCCCGCAGAAAACGAACTCTGAGGACAGTCCTGTCGGCGACCTAAAACCGCAAATACTCACGAAGGAGCAAGTGAAGTTACTTGTCAGTCTGAAGATCTTCGCTCAACTGACAAAGGCCGAGCAAAAAGCCATTATCGGCGACGCAAACTATGAGCTCTACAAAAAAGGGTACGACCCTAAAGGCTTCTATTACAAAAAGCCGAATGGCGACAGCCTTGACGATGGTTTTGAATATACAGCAAGTCCTGTCTATTTGCCGCCCTCGCTAATGGAGGCGTTTGAAACGCCGGAGTTCAAGAAATATCAGAATATGATCCCGCGGATAGTCGAACTTCTGAACAACATGCCGGATCACTTCAAGGATGCCTGGAATGATGCGCTCAAGGACTTTAAAGGCCTTGTAAGCGGGGCCAGGAATCGTTATCTCAAAAACGAAGCAAAAATTCAAATGAACACAAGCTTGTCTGGTGAAGAGTTTGTCTGTTCGTTGTTTCATGAACTTGGTCATGCACTTGATTTTGGCTTGGGCTCTGCAACAAACCCTGCAACGAGCAGGCGTCCGAACATGGCTGCTCAAGTTAAGAGTGATGCTCTCAACATGGCAAAAGCACTTTCGGGCAAAGATGATTACGATGAGGCTTTTAGCGAGGTCTGTGGTCTGCCGTGTACATCCGAGGGGATATTCAAACAAATGTTTCAGGATTATGCGTCGCGCACAGGTGAGACAAGAGGTTTGCAGGATATAATCAACGGCTCAACAAACGGGAAGTATTGCATAGCTTTCGGTCATAAACCAGAGGAATGGTTAGACCCGCAGCGGCTTCCACGCGAAACGCTTGCACAGTTCTTCCGAATCATGGTATACTTTAATGGGCGCCTATCGCCGGAGTTTGAAAATCTGCTGAAAACATACTTTAAGTCGACATGGGACGAATGTGATGATATTATTCGTTCAATAGGTAGAGCGAGGAACAAATGACAAAGAACGAGCTTGAACTAATGGAAGTTCTGGATAGCATTACCAGCAAGAACAGGAATGCGTGTTATGGTTTTATAGAGCTGTCAAATAGAGTTGGACAATTAAGATATAAGATGATGGGACCGAGCGATTATTGTGAAATGTTACCCAGCGAAATAGTTGCCGTATATTTGTCTGATATCGCAGACGCCATAAACGAGCACCCGGACAAATACGGCAAATACAAGGCCGAGTATGACGATCTGGTCGCCGAAGTGGAAGCCTTCATCGAAAAATACAGCGGATAAGCGACGCCGGAATAGTATAATTCACCCACGGGACACACCCCGCTCTCAATCTGAGAGCGGGGGTTTTTATTGACAAGGAAAAGATATGGCAGTAATCAGAATCAAAGTTGACGGACACTTGGCGCAGTGCGTCTCGGTGGAGCCTATGGCCACCGGCAGCGCCGGGGTGGACTCGGTGATCATAGACCGGATAGACGGCGAGCTGTCCTCCGGAACAGGCCTGAAAGCCGTCGCCCTGTGGGAACTGGGGCAGGACATGACCGGCCAGGACAGCTAGCCGTCTATTGCCACGAATACCTGCGTCCTCTGTGTCCGCTCCGGGATGCAGGTGTATATAGTGTCCTCGGCTGCCGGGCTGAAGGACGTATCCTACTCCGCGCAGGACGACAAGTTCTACAAGACCGGCATGGACGGCAAGAAGGAAGAGTGGGCTCAGTCCACACTCTACCCGCCGACCACAACGAACTAATGACCGTCAATATCTCCGACATACCCGTCATCAAAGGGAGCAGCGTCCGGCCGGAAGGGCTGCTCCCTTTCAATTACTCCAAGACAAGACCCGACTATTCCGCCTTCGTTCACTTCTTTGTCGCCGACAGGCAGTTTGAGAGAGTGTTCAAAAGGCCTCTGAATTACATCCCACTGCTTGCGCGGTTTCAAGGCGTCATCGGCACGGATTTTAGCATATACGCCGACGATCCGCTGCCGGTCTGCATCTACAACACCTGGCGCAACAGATACCTGGACGCAGCGTTTCAGCTCTGCGGCATAGAGGTGATCCCGTCCGTCAGCTGGGGCGCGGACAAGACTTTTGACGTCTGTTTCGGCTGTATCGCGCCCGGTTCTTCCGTGGCTGTCAGCACCAACGGCTGCGAGAATCCCGTCAGCCGCCAACTGTTTGAAGCCGGCTACAGGGAGATGATCCGCCGCATCCGGCCGGAGTTCATCGTGCTTTACGGCCCGCGCTTTGACTTTGTGGACGGGGACAACGTCCTGCAGTTCGACAGCTATTTACAAGACATGCGAAAGAGGTTAAAATAATAATGGGTGGGAGAGGACAGTTCAATCCTGACGGCGGCTTTTACAGGTACGACTTTGAAGAGGACAGTCGGGTCACTTTGCCCGAAAGCTTCAACACTCAAGATCCGAAAGGAAAACACTACGTGAAGGTTGTCAGGTATAAGGACTACGAAAGCAACAAAGTCCCGTATTTGTCCGGGTCTCCGAACGCCACCTATATTGTTGTAGATCAAGCTGATCCTACAAAAATCTATTGTATAGCGAAATACAATAGCGACAGGACGTGGAGTTATGTCGTTGACTTTACGCATACACACGAAGGATACAAGCCGCACGTTCATGTTGGCGGACACAAGAAGACAAAGAAAGAAGAAAACGTCCATCACCCACGAGAATTAGAATCGAAACTTATTCTCAAGCTGTTGGCAGAAACAAAATTGAGGTTACCGGATGGGAGTCATTTATAGCGACGAGCAAGTAAAAAAAATGGAAAAGACTGTTGATGACATAAAAGCGATTGCAACAGAATACAAAAACAAGCCGGAGCACGTAATGTTTGAGTGTTTGCTCGAACAAGACCATTGGGCCTCAGACTACAATGGGGTTGATATTGTGATCCAGGTCGAAGAGCCACAGCCGAATATACAGTTGTTTGGTTTGAAAGAGCCTCACCACAATGTCATTATATATTTCGATAACATCCATGACCTATTGTTTGAGTACACCCTGTTCGGAAAAAAGGTCATAGATATAGTCTCGGAGTTGTATAGTGATTCTCTGCTACACAAAAAGAGCCGCCGCCGCTGACGGATCCAGAATGCTAAAAAGCAGGCCCTGAAAGCCTGCTTTTTCTTCGTTTTTAGACCTCGTTGTCCGCCGGTTGTCCGCAAATTGCCCCTTTTTACTCGTGAATCAGACACTACTAATACGTACTTCATATCAACGTCCTTTCACACCTTTATTATATCATATCGGGCAGGGTTTATACAGAGGCGGTCCAGGCGCAGGCGGAGTTCGAGCTCCTCCACGGCCGTATCGTGCCGCTTGTTGAGAAAGGTCAGAAGCTGGGCGTCACCATCGGCAGAGAGCAGGCCGGCGCCCTGCTGGAGTCCGTGGGCGTCACGGCCGGCAGCATGAACAGGCTGAACGAAGACGCCTTTGAGGCCATGATCGGCATGACACAGGAGGGGTCTCCCATACGGGAGGTGCTGGACAAAGGCGCCGGCTACAGCATCAAGGAAGCCGTGATGAACGTCCTGAAGGACGGTATTGCCCAAGGCAAAAGTCCACAGGAGATTGCAGGAGAAATGATGCGGCTGGGGTACCAGGACCGCAGACACGCTCTGCTGGTGTGCCGCACCGAGACCATGCGGGCCTACCGGATCTCCACCAAACAGACTTACGAGGCAAACGGTGTGGAGCGGGTGATCTGGGCGGCCTCGGAGAGCTCCGCCACCTGCGCTGCCTGTTGGGCCATGGACGGCCGGGCCTTTGACCTGGACAAGATGCCTAACGACCACCCCAACGGCCGCTGCACCATGATCCCGGTCATAGACGATGAGGACGAGGAGACCTGGGACAGCGAAGAGCGCTTCAAGGAGAGGCTCACCGAGGAGGAGCAAAAGAAGATCCTGGGGCCCACCCGCTATGAGCTGTGGAAGGAAGGCAAACTGCCCTGGGAGGACATCCCTGCGGTGAAGCCTAACGAGACCTATGGACCCACGTTGGGGATCTCCCCGCTGAAGGACGGGAAAGCGCCGGAGCTGTCGGAGGATGTCTCCGGCAACGGGGACGTGAAGTTCCTGAACGGGTCCGAGAGAGGCAAGCGCTATGAGGCCCTGAAGGGTGACGCAGGGGAACAGCTTAGCGCAAACGTTAGTCTTATTGAACGGGATGTTGATATGGTGGCTCAAATCACGGATGAGAAAATAAACAGTGTCCCGAAATTAGATATCAGAGGCTTGAGCGATAAGCAAAACAACAGAGTGACCAAAATCTGTAAAGCCTTACTAAGATGCGCCAGGAGAAATAACTACTCGGAAGAGACTTTGTTTGCGTTGAATTTTGATTTACATATCGACAATATACAATACGGAGATAAGAACAGCGTTTCCTATTTTGAAAAGCCAAACCATTTAATGGTAATCCATAACCACCCCAACGACACAAGCTTTTCGTTGGACGATTATAAGGTGTTCAGGGATACTAAAATCAAGCATCTGCTTGTTGTCTCAAATAACGGAAGGGTTGAGGTTTTAAGCAAGACAGACAACTTCAGCAAGGACAAAATGGAATCATTGTTCAGTGTGGCTCGGAAGCTTGGGAAAGATAATTCGTCAATGCAAGCCGACATTGTAGGAGAAATGCTGTCGCTTCCGGGTGCAGAAGAATACGGAATTACAAGACAGGTGTTTTTATGAAAAACAACAGAAAATTTGTCTTAGATTCAGGGCAGTTTGTTTTAGGCGAAGAATACGAAAAGCTGTTTAACAAACACATCCAGACCGATCCGAAATTTGTTCAGCTTGTAAAGAACGCATTTCCTGATCGCTGGGAGAAGCTAAAAGAGGAATTGCATGCCGATGGCGTTAAGATCGCCGGCGAAGACGACTGACCAAAAAACGGGACATACCCCGCTCTCATTTGAGAGCGGGGCTTATTATTTGACAAGGTAAAAACATGGCATTGATAGGACTTGTAAAAAGGGAAGTGACCGGGGAGCAGGAGCAGACCACCTGCACCGAGACTCTGACGGCTCTATACTCAGACGTGTATCCGTACGTCCTGACTTATCCTGCCATCGGGGCGGCGCACAGGGTCAATCCCTTTGTCTCCGGAAACACGGACGATCTGATATGCACCAGGATAAAGGTGAACCCGGAGCCCCAGTGGATCGGCGGCAATCAGATCGCCACCCTGGAGGCGACCTTTGCGGCAGACTATTCCGAGCCGGAGGGCGGCGGCAGCGCCTACTCGGTGAAGATCTCCTCCGGCGGGACCCGCTCCTACAAAATGCAGGCAGGCGGAGTGTGGGCGGGCCTGAACCTGTCGGACAACAACGAACAGAGCGCCCTGGAGTATCAGGCGCCCATAACGGACGTGAGCCTCACCACCAAGTATATAGGCAGCGCGCCGCCTTATGCGATATACGAAGCTTACGTGGGGAAGCTCAACCAGTACGTCTTTCCCAACGCCTCCGGCTACAGCTCGTTCCTGAACGGATACTTTGCCAGGAATCCCGGATGCGTGCTCTTTGAGAGCTACTCCACAAACCAGGAGGTGTTTTCCTCCGGAGTCGCCGAGACGGAGGTGACTCTGAACCTGAAGCTGCTGCCCATAGACTGGAATTATGAATACAGGAACCCTCTGCAGTTCGTGAACCCCATTGACGGCAAGCCTGCCTTCTGGCAGAACAGCTACCCGGGCCGCTTTGACTACACCCAGGACGGGACGAAGGTGGGGACGCCTGTCTGGAGCGGAGCGGTGCAGGGCTACGGCGACAGCAGACGGAGATGTCAATGTCTATTTCGGGCATAAAAAGGATGACTGGGAAGCAGATATTCACCTGCTCGGGCGGGAGACTTTTGCTGAGTTTTTCAAAATGGCCGTCCTGTTTGAAGGAGTTGTTCCGAAGAACTTGCAAGTCATATATGATATGTTCTATAATGAGACATGGGCAGCGTGTCGCCGAGAAATCAATAACAAAGCAAAGGAGTCGATATGGCGGGCAGATTAAGTGATGCGATAAAAAAGTGCCGGATTGCCGGCTCGAACGAATGGCGAGAATTATTGGATCGTGCAGGAAAGTTACAGTATAAAATAGTAAAACCAAAGGAATCTCCGCCAAGGCCAATATCTACCCATATAGAGCATGCCATTGTTGTCGCAGAAAACGCTATCTCGAAAAATCCGGACAAATACGGCAAATACAAGGCCGAGTATGACG
>JAFZNQ010000035.1 GCA_017552965.1 Abditibacteriota bacterium
GAAAACATGCCCTACGACTGCTGCGTCGAGGTGCCTGTGGTGGCTTCCAAATACGGCCTGAGGACCTGCCACGTGGGCAAGCTGCCCGATCAGCTGGCTCTGCTGAACAACATCACGGCCCGCTGTGAAGAGCTGGCGGTCACCGGCGCCCTGGAAGGGGACAAGCGCAAGGTGTTCCACGCCGTGCTGTTCGATCCTCTCACCTCCGCCGTGCTGTCTATGGAAGAAACGCAGAAGATGGTGGACGAAATGTTTGAGGCCAACAAGGACTACCTGGGCTATTTCAAAGACTGATCTGCCCGATGGCGCCGGCTCCGCAAACGTTGCGCGGAGCCGGTTTTGTTTGCCGGGCCCGCAGGGGACTTTGGCGCGGTCTGCCGGGGTTCCCGGGCCCCATAAATATCCTTCTGCCCCCCGCCGTATCGGCGGGGGGCAGAAGGGCGTATATCGTCATGAAAAGAAGAGAGGGCTATTGCGCCTTTCGTTTTGGCAGGTTGGCCCTCAGCACTCTGATCTCCTGCTTCTGGGTCTCGGTGGCAAAGCCGTCGCACAGATAGTCTGCCCACAGGATGCCCGGGGCGTGGCCCTCCTCGTAGCAGATGCGCCAGTAGGGATAGGCGGCCGCCAGCACGTGCATCATCATGCCCTTTTTGGCGGGAGCATCTTCCTCAAGGCCGTAATGCACCGTGTAATCCCTGCCGTAATACGGGTTCAGGAGTATGTCTCTCATGTGGTCGAACTGCATCAGATAAAAGGTGGTGACCCCCGCCTCTCTGGCTTCCTTCAGGCTCTTGCGGAAATAGCCCAGCCCGTAGGCGATGGTGGTGTAGTCGTCAAAGTATTTGAGATCGCCCGTCTCCTTGATGACGTCATATATGAGGGCCTGGCGTCTCTGGTTGTAATACACGTGCCTCTGGTCGCTGTCGGCGGAACGGGGGTCGCCTTTGGCTATGAGGGTAGCCCCCTCCGTGCGCAAAGAGGACCAGGCGTTGGGCAAAAAGCGCTGCATGGCCCGGGTCACGTCGCCGAGGAACTGCATGCGCCGCTCCGTTCTGAAGACGTCAAAGTCCTCGGACGCCGGGGTCCACTCGTGGATAACGGGATCGTCCTGGACGTAGTTTTCGTCCCGGGAGTTGTCCCGCATGTCCGTGTCGATGGGCGCCGTGTCTATGTCGTCAAAGGAGCCGTAGCCGCTGCCCCAGGCCTCGTTCAGGGCGGAGATGCCGCCGTATTTGTCCTTCAGCCAGGCCCGGAACAGGGAGTTGGGGTCGTCGGTGAACTTGTAGCGCATGTTCACGTCATAGCGCATCCAGCCCCAGCTGTCCTCCATTTCCACGGGCATTTTGCCGTCCCGGGTCTCGTACCAGGTGTCGCCCCACAGCCTGAAGGTGTATTCCACCAGGTCCGCTATGGCATTGGGCAGGTTGGGGTCCGTGTGCTCGCCGGTGCCCTTTGTCTTGTTGCCCTTGTAAAACTCCGAGGTCTGGAAGGAGCCGCCGTTGGTGCCGGGATACACGCTGCAGGCCAGGGTCTTCAGCCCCGCCTGCCGCACGCAGTATTCGTACCAGTAGCGGTAGGCCATGCCCGACACGTTGAA
>JAFZNQ010000036.1 GCA_017552965.1 Abditibacteriota bacterium
CGGGCAGAGCCCCTTTCATTTGTCTTTTCCGTGTGTTTATAGTATAATAAATTATGAGTAAATACACGCGAACAAGGAGCATGCTGTGGCCTCTGCCGATTTCTGCGACGACGACTATTGCTTTGCCTGCGGCACCAAAAACCCTGCCGGTCTCAAGCTGCGGTTTGTGATCGAGGGCGACCGGGTCTTCACCGACTTTTGTCTGCCCGACGAATATCAGGGCTGGGCCGGGGTGGTCCACGGGGGCATCCTGACCCTCATCATGGACGAGGTGCAGGTCAACGCGGCCGCGGCCCGGGGCTATATAGCCCCCACAGCCGAGATCACCTCCCGGCTGCTGGCGCCGGTGCGGACCGGGGCGCCCTACAGGGCCAGCGCCCGGATCACGGAGATCAAACGGGACAGGCTCATACTCACCGAGGCAGAGATCACGGACCCGGAGGGGACCGTCTGCTGCAGGTCGTCCGCCCGGCTGATAGTCACGGACAGAGCAGACCCCTCGGCCATGCGTTTGAAATAAAGATATGAAACTGATAGACAGCTGCGAGATCACGGTAAAGAGCGGCAACGGCGGCAACGGCGTGGTGGCCTTTCGCCGGGAAAAGCACATTCCCCGGGGCGGCCCTTCCGGCGGCAACGGCGGCAAGGGCGGCGACGTGATCCTGCGGGCCCGGTCGGGCCTGAACACCCTCATAGACCTGCGGCTCAAAAAGGAATACAAGGCCGGCCGTGGCGGCGACGGGGGCAGCAATGACAAGTCCGGCAAAAACGGCGAGGACCTGGTGATCAACGTGCCTCTGGGCACGGTGGTCACCGACATGGAGCGCGGTCTGGTCATAGCGGACCTGACGGAGGACGGGGAGACCTTCACCGTCTGCCGGGGCGGCGACGGGGGCCGGGGCAACGCCTGCTTCCGCTCGTCGGTGCTGCAGACCCCCAAATTTGCCGAAAAGGGCGAGGTCACGGACCCTCTCTCCATCCGTCTGGAGCTGAAGCTGCTGGCCGACGTGGGGCTGGTGGGCTTTCCCAACGCGGGCAAATCCACCCTCATCTCCCGCATCTCCGCAGCCCGGCCCAAGATAGCCGACTACCCCTTCACCACCATCACCCCCAATCTGGGCGTGGTGCGGGTAGGCTGGGAAAAGTCCTTCGTGGTGGCGGACATGCCCGGGCTCATCGAGGGAGCCTCCGAGGGTCTGGGGCTGGGCCACACCTTCCTGAAGCATATAGAGAGGACCCGGCTGCTGGTCCACCTGGTGGACGCCTCGGGCGCCTCAGGCAGAGACCCTCTGGAGGACTGCCGCATCATCGACCGGGAGCTGGCCGGCTTTTCCGAAAAGGTGGCCTCCCTCCCCCGGATAGTCTGCCTCACCAAGGCGGACGTCTCCGGCGGCGCTCCCCCCGAGATCAGGGAAGCCCTGGAGGCAGAGGGCCGGGAGGTATGGGAAATATCCTCGGTCACCGGTCAGGGCATAGACGCTCTGGTGGGCCGCATCTCCGCCCTGCTGGACGAGCTGCCCAGACAGGAGCCGCCGGAGGAAAAGGTGCGGGTCTACAAGCCCGACAAGCCCGCCGCCCGCTACCAGATAGTCAAGAACGACACCGGGGAATACGTGGTCCTGGGCAAGGAGATAGAGAACCTGGTCCGCAGGAGCGACCTGGACAACGAATACTCTCTGCGGCGGCTGGCCCGCCAGCTGGAGGGGGCGGGGCTCTACGACGCCCTGCGGGAAAAGGGCTGCTCCCACGGCGACACGGTCATCATCCTGAACTTTGTATTTGAATTTGACGAGAATTTCTGATCCCATGAAACTCACAGCCAACAGTATAGTCCTTATCAAGATAGGCACCAGCTCCATCACGGACGCCACGGGAGCCATAGACCCGGACGCCATCAAAAAGCTGGCCCATCAGCTGTATCTGCTGACCCGCCGGCATATACGCCCGGTGCTGGTGTCCTCCGGAGCCATCCGGGCGGGCATGGAAAAGCTGGGCATCAAAAAGAGGCCCAAGACCCTGCCCCGGCTCCAGGCCTGCGCGGCGGCGGGACAGTCGGCCCTGATGGAGATATACAACTTCATATTCCAGATGTACAAGCTGCCAGTGGCCCAGATACTGGTCACCCGGGACGACTTCCGCTCCAGGGACCGGTTTTTCAACGTGCGCAACACCATCCTGTCCCTGCTGTCCCTGGGCTGCATACCCATTATCAACGAAAACGACACGGTGGCCACCGAGGAGATCAAGTTCGGGGAAAACGACACCCTGTCCGCCATTTCCGCGGCGGCGGTGGGCGCCCGGCTGTTGATCAATTTGTCGGACGTGTCCGGCCTCTACACTGCTGACCCCCGCACGGACCCTTCGGCGGCCCTCATACCGGTGGTGGAAAAGATCACCCCGGAGATCACCGCCCTGGCGGGCCTTACGGGAGGAGACGCGGGCTCTGGAGGCATGCGGTCCAAGCTGAAGGCGGCCCTCATAGCCGTGTCCTCGGGGGTCAGCATGGTCATAGCCGACGCCTCCGAGGAGGACGTGATCACCCGGGTGGTCTCCGGCAGCGTGCCGGGCACCTTGTTCCCGGCGGAGGGGAAGCCTCTCCCGCCCCGCAAGTGCTGGATGGCCTTTGCCGCCAAGACCGACGGCAGCCTCACCGTGAACGAAAACGCCCGGCAGAGGATACTCCACGGCACCAGCCTGCTGCCCGTGGGCATCACCGGAGTGGAGGGCTCCTTTGACAGCGGCGATCTGGTGGACATCAGAGACGAGGAGGGCCGGGTCTTTGCCAAGGGCACGGTGTATTATTCCTCCGGGGAGCTGCGCCTCATCATGGGATGCCACACCGGCGAGATAAAGGCGGCCCTGGGCTACAAGGCCTATGACGAAGCGGTCCACCACAACAACATGGTCCTGACGGGACCCGGATATCAGGAGTAACAGAGTGACAATGATAGAAGAGCTGGCGGCGGGAGCCCGGGCAGCGGGCCTGCAGCTGGCGCAAACGGATACATCGGTGAAAAACGCCGCCCTGCTGAACATGAGCGAGGCGATACTGCGTGAAAAGGACAGCATCAAGGCTGCCAACGGCAAGGACATGGCCTACGCCCGGGAAAAGGGCATCACCGGCGCCATGCTGAAAAGGCTGGAGCTGACGGACGCCAAAATAGAGCAGATGTGCGAAGGCATCCGGCAGATAGCCGCCCTGCCCGACCCGGTGGGACAGGTCATCTCCGGCTCCAGGAGGCCCAACGGCCTGTCGGTCAGAAGGGTGCGGGTGCCTCTGGGAGTCATAGGCATCATCTACGAGTCCCGGCCCAACGTGACGGCGGACGTGGCGGCCCTGTGCATCAAGAGCGGCAACGCCTGCGTGCTGCGGGGAGGCTCCGAAGCCCTGAACAGCAACCTGGCCATAGCCGGCATCATCCGGGAGGAGTGCTCCCGGGCGGGAGTCCCGGACAATGCGGTGAACATAGTCTCCGTCCCCGACAGAGAGGCGGTCATGGAGCTCCTGAAGCAAAAGAAATACATAGACTGCATCATCCCCCGGGGTGGCAAGGGCCTGATCCGGACCTGCGTGGAAAACTCGGAGGTCCCCGTCATAGAGCATGGCGACGGCAACTGCCACACCTACGTGGACAGGGACGCCGACCCGGACATGGCCCTCAGGGTGGTCCTCAACGCCAAGGTCCAGAACCCCTCGGTCTGCAACGCCACCGAGTGCCTGCTGGTGCACCGGGACATAGCCGGCAGCTTTTTGCCCCGGGCCGCCCGGGCCCTGCAGGAGGCGGGAGTGGAGCTGAGAGGCTGCCCCGAGACCCTGCGGCTCCTGGATGGCATAGCCCCGGCCTCGGAGGAGGACTGGAGCACCGAATACAACGATCTCATCCTCTCGGTCCGGATAGTCCCGGACATAGAGGCGGCGGTGGAGCACATCCGGCGCTACGGCTCCGGGCACTCCGAGTCCATCCTCTCCGACTCCGTCTCGGCCGTGACCTATTTTCAGAACGCGGTGGACGCGGCAGCCATATTCGTCAACTGCTCCACCCGCTTCAACGACGGCTTTGAGCTGGGCAAGGGGGCGGAGATGGGCATCTCCACCCAAAAGCTCCACGCCAGGGGCCCCATGGGCCTGGAGGAGATCACCACCTACAAATATATAGTGTCGGGTCAGGGCCAATGCAGGGGATAAAGCGTCTGGGCGTCATGGGAGGCACCTTTGACCCCATCCACGTGGCCCATCTGGCCCTGGCGGAGGCCGCCAGAGAGCGCTTCCGTCTGGACAGGATACTCTTCGTGGTCAGCGCCAATCCGCCCCACAAGCCGGGCAGCCGCCTCACTCCGGCGGAGCAGCGTCTGGAGATGGTCAGGCTGGCCATAGCGGACAATCCCGCCTTTGAGGCCTGCGACCTGGAGCTCCGGAGGGACAAGCCCTCCTACACGGCGGACACCCTGCTGGAGCTGAAGGCTCTGTATCCCGGCGCCGAAAAATATCTGATAGTGGGCATAGACGAGGCGCAGATACTCCACCGCTGGCACGACTATGAGACCGTGCTGCGGGAGTGCACCGTGGCTGCTGCCTGGCGCCCGGGCTATCCTCAGGAGGACCCCCGGCTGCCGGCGGTCCTGTTTCACGCCCCCGAGATGAACATTTCCTCCAGCGGCATACGGACCCGGCTGGCGGAGGGCGGCTCGGTCAGGTATCTGGTCCCCGGCAGCGTATGCGAATATATCAAAGACAAAGGACTTTACGTATGACAAACAGAAACGGCAATTTGCTCCTCACGGCTCTCGTAGTGCTCCTGGTAGCGGCGGCAGGCTCGCTGGCAGGCTTTTACGCGGCCAAATATTTCGGCAAATGGTTTTCGGCCTTCAAAGAGACCAACACTTCCCTGACGGACGTGCTCAAAAAGGACACCAATCCCTTCGGCGAGGCTGACTACGTCAGGATACTGGTGCTGGGCACCGACAAATCCAGGCTGGACAACCCCAAGTCCGACAAGCAGGAGGAGAAAAACGGGCTGGCCGACACCATCGTGGTGCTGTGCATCAATACCAAGTCCAAGGAGATACGGGCCATCAGCTTTCCCCGGGACACCAGGGTCACCATCCCCGGCCACGGCACTCAGAAGCTCAACGCGGCCCACGTCATAGGCGGCCCCCAGCTGGTGAAGGAGGTCCTGGAGCAGAACTTTCTGGACGGCATCACCATCGACTACTATATCAAGACGGACACCACCAGCTTCCGGAAGATGGTGGACCTGGTGGGAGGCGTATATATACTGGTGGAGGAGAGGATGAAATACACCGACCGGAGCCAGGGCCTCTACATAGACCTGCATCCCTCTCCCGAAAAGCAGCTGCTGAACGGCAAGGACGCCGAGGGCTACGTCAGATTCAGAAAGGACAGATACGGCGACACCAGCTTCAAGGTGGAAAACGGCGAGGTGGTGAACGCAGGCCGGATAGTCCGGCAGCAAAAGTTCATCGTAGCCCTCTGCAACAGGATCATCAGCATGGACTCCAGGACCAAGAGGGCCGACTTCATCAAAACCTGCTATCAGAAAGGCTACATCGAGTCGGATCTGAAGCTCACCGACTGGGACGCCCTGGCGGACTACGTGCTGGGCTTCAACCCGGATCAGATGCTCATAGACGTGCTGCCGGGCACCCCCACGGAAAAGGGCGTCAGCTACTGGATCCCGGACCGTGAAAAGATCACCGAGATAGTGAACAGGGACATGCTCTTCGTGGGTGAAAATCCGAAGATAGCCGAGGCGGCAGCCAAAAAGGCGGAGGCTCAGGCGGCCGCTGCGGCGGCCAAAGAGGCGGCGCAGGCCCCCGCCGCGGACAAGAAGGACTACAGGATCACCGTGCTGAACGGCACCTCCGTCACGGGGCTGGCCAAGAACGCGGCGGCCAAACTGGCAGCCAAGGGCTATACCAACGTGACAGCGGCCAATGCTTCGAAAAACACCTATGAGGAGACGGAGCTGAAGGTGAAGACCCGGGACGCCAATCTGACGGCTGTCCGGGGAGTCATCGGCTGCGGCAAAGAGACGGAGCCCTCCTCCGGTCAGGAGTCGGATCTGGTGATCATACTGGGCGGCGATTACGCAAAGCGAGGCAAATAAAACGGATACAGAGACAAAAGTACACATCATCACCGAGCTCCTTGAGAGCAAAAAGGCGGTGGACGTGCAGGTGCTGGACCTTAAGGACAGATCCATCATGTGCGACTATTTCGTCATATGCTCCGGCACCTCCAACATCCACATCAGGACCCTGTGCGACACCCTGGTCCTGGACGGCAGAAAAAAGGGCCTCAAAAAGAGGAACGTGGAGGGACGGTCCAACGCCAAATGGATACTGGTGGACTTCAAGGACGTCATCGTCCACATATTCGATCAGGCAGAGAGAGAATACTACAAGCTGGAAGACTTGTGGCAAGGCCTGCCGGAGGAGACAGAAGATGGAAACAAAGAGTGACATCAGAAACAGACGGGCCTTCACCGAGCACCTGACCAGGGCCCGGATCCTGACGGAAAAGGGCGAATACGCCGAGGCCTCGGCAGAGGCGGCGGAAGCGCTGAAGCTCAGTCCGAATGATCCGGACGCCAGAGAGCTCACCGCAGACATACTGGCCGCTCTGGGCAAAAGGCAGGCGGCCGCCGAGGAATACAAGAAGCTCTTCACCGAGGACAAGTCCAGAGAGAGCGCCGAGGAAAAATACGCCCTCCTGATACTCAACCAGTATGACGACGACCGCAAGGCCCGGGAAGAGGCGGAGCCCAAGGCATCCAAAAAGCCCTCCTCCTGGACACTGCTCCTCACGGCCATAGTGCCCGGCGTGGGCGCCATGCTGCAGGAAAAATACCTGAAGGGCGGCATACTCTTTGGCCTGTGGCTCATATTCTTCTGCCTGGCGGCAAAGGGCATGGGCCGGACCGGCTCCGATCCTATGAAGATCTTTACGAGCCTGCCCTCCCTGGCAGCCTGCGCCGTGTGGCTGTATTCCTTCATAGACACCCTGGCGGGCAGCATCAAAAAATAATCCTTCCCGCCCCCTTCTTTTTTGTCCCGGCCCGGCCCGGGGCTTGCCCGGAGGGGGCGGGATGTGCTATAATAGTATTGGCACTCCACAGCCGAGAGTGCCAAAAACAGTATATTCGGAGGAATATTATGATCAGACCTTTGGGAGACAAGGTAGTTATTCTGCCCTTGGAAGAAGAAGCCAAGACTGCCGGCGGTTTGTATTTGCCCGACAGCTCTAAGAAAAAGCCCACCGAAGGCAAGGTAGTGGCGGTCGGCAAGGGCCGCATACTGGACAACGGCAAGCACAACAGCCTGCCCGTCAAGGTAGGCGACACAGTCGTATACGGAAAATACGGAGGAACAGAAGTCACCGTGGACGGCATCGACTACATCATCCTGGATGCAGATTCTATATACGCAATTAAGGAATAAGGGGGACAATCATGTCAGCAAAAATAATGGTATATGACGAAACAGCCCGCAAATCCCTTGAAAAGGGCGCTTCCACAGTAGCGGCCGCCGTAAAGGTGACCCTGGGCCCCAAGGGAAGAAACGTGGTACTGGACAAGAAGTTCGGCAGCCCCACCATCACCAAGGACGGCGTGTCCGTGGCCAAGGAAGTCGAGCTGAAGGACCCCTATGAGAACATGGGCGCCCAGCTGGTCAAGGAGGTAGCCTCCAAGACCAACGACGTGGCCGGCGACGGCACCACCACCGCTACGGTGCTGGCAGAAGCCATAGTCAAGGAAGGCCTCCGCTACGTGGCAGCCGGCGGCAACGCCATAGCCGTCCGCAGAGGCATCGAGCTGGCCACCGCCAAGGCGGTGGACAAGATCCGCTCCATGGCTCTCGCCATAGAGACCAAGGAAGAGATCGAGCAGGTGGCTTCCATCTCCGGCAACGACAAGGAGATAGGCAAGGCCATCAGCGACGCCATCGCAGTGGTGGGCCGGGACGGCGTCATCACCGTGGAGGAGAGCAAGGGCACCGACACCACCATAGACACCGTGGAGGGCATGCAGTTCGACAAGGGCTTCATATCCCCCTACATGGTCACCGACAATGACAGAATGGAAGCCGTGCTGGAGAATCCCTTCATCCTGATACATGAAAAGAAGATCTCCGCCGCCGCCGAGCTGGTCCCCGTGCTGGAAAAGATAGCCCAGTCCAGACGGCCCATCCTCATCATCGCCGAGGACGTGGACGGTGACGCTCTGGCCACCCTGGTGGTCAACAAGATCAGAGGCACCCTGAACGTGTGCGCCGTCAAGGCCCCGGGCTTCGGCGACAGACGGAAGGCCATGCTGGAAGATATCGCCATCCTCACCGGCGGCCAGTTCATCACAGAGGATCTGGGCATGAAGCTGGACAGCGTGGAGCCGGGCCAGCTGGGCACCTGCGCCAAGGTGATCGTCAACAAGGAGACCACCACCATCATCGAGGGCAACGGCGACAAGGCCGCCGTCATGGGCCGCATCTCCCTGATCAAAAACCAGATACAGACCACCGAGTCCAACTATGACAGAGAAAAGCTGCAGGAGCGGCTGGCCAAGCTGTCCGGCGGCGTAGCCGTCATCAAGGTAGGCGCGGCCACCGAGACCGAGCTGAAGGAAAAGAAGCACCGCTATGAGGACGCCCTGTCCGCCACCAGAGCCGCCATCGAGGAAGGCGTGGTAGCCGGAGGCGGCGTCACCCTCATAGACGCCATCCCCGCCCTGGACGAGCTGCAGCTCTCCGGCGACGAAAAGGTGGGCTGCGACATCATCCGCAGAGCCCTGGAGGCTCCCGCCCGGACCATCGCCGAGAACGCAGGCCTGGAGGCCAGCGTGGTAGTGGACAAGATCAGGAATTCCCCCGTGGGCACCGGCCTCAACGCCGCCACAGAGGAATACACCGACATGATGAAGGCCGGTATAGTGGACCCTGTCAAGGTCACCCGCTCCGCCCTTCAGAACGCCGCTTCCATCGGCTCTCTCATCCTGACCACCGAGTGTCTCATCGCAGACAAGCCGGAAAAGGACAGCAAGGACGATATGGACGAATAGTCTCACAGCAAAAAACGGGCGCCCCGAGGGGCGCCTTTCTTCATTTCACTATCCGGCAGGCCGGCAGGGACAGAGGGTCCGTTTTTTGACGCGACATCTCTCCCGGATCATTTCCTGATGATCCGGCATGCGATCAGGCCGTCTTCCGCATCTGCCGACAGCGGCCCGGAAAACCGTCCTTTTTCGAGCGCGAGACCATATTCCGCCGCGCCATACCGGACTATCAGCTCCTTTTCTCCGCAATAAACCGGCTCGGGCATATGGTCGTCCGACCTGCCGAACAGGTAAGCCAGCGAGAACTCTCCGTCCGATCCCACAGTGAAACCGTCTTCCCGGAGCAGGAAGGAAAAAGCGCCGCAATCGACCCTGGCAGTCCCGTCCCCGTTGTCCCGGAAAGCCAAAGGCCCGGCGGCAAGAGGCTTGCCGTTCCGCAATATCCGTATCCCGGCCACCGCGCCGTTTCCGCTGTGCCGGTTGCCGTCCGCCAGAGGAAGCGTCTCAAAAGCGGCTTCGTTGGATACGCAGACCCTGTCCTCGAAGGGATCCGGCACCCGCTCGTCGAACACGTGCAGATCCCGGATGCGGAAATCACCGTGATCCGAGAAGAGATTGATCCGGTAGTGTTTCGTGCAATACCAGACGGAGCTCTTCCGGGGATCGTCATAGGCGGTGCGGGCGGTGATGGCCGAAGGCGGCGTATCGTCCCAGGTCTGACGGAACCAGCGTCCGGTCTCGCCGAGGGGCTCCACTTCGAGCCTGCCTTCGTCCCGGAGCTTTTCAAACAGCCCGAACTGATATTCCAGACCGTTTTTCATAGCGGGCCAGCCGAAGCTGTTTTCCTGCCCCGCCTGAGCGTAGCCAAAGGTCAGGCAGTCGCCGTTGAAGTTTTCCCTCACGAACCAGTCCACCCAGGCCGGGACGCCGCCGCCCCTGCCTTTATAGACCGGCTCCAGCGTGATGACGCCCTGCGTCTCTTGGGCGCCCGACTCCGCCGACATGCCGAAGTCATATTGATATACGGGATCGGAGCCGAGCATACGGAACAGCGGCACGGGAAGCCTTTCCGCCTCCGTCTGCGCGGGCATGAAGACGTTGGTCCGGCCGGGATAGTAGGCCTGTCCGTAATAACCGCCCCAGAGCGTGTAGCCGTCCGTCCCGTACTGCTCCTTGCAATTGTACATAGCGTCGAGACCGTATTTGTCCGAAAGGTATCGCGCCGTGTGTGAGTCGAAGATCCAGGATCCGAAGACCCTGGGATAAGCCCCGAAGACCTCCCGGAACTTCTCAAACAGCGCATCCGCCAGGGCTTCCCGTTCCGGCTTCGCATATCCGACCGGGAAACCGCATTGGGCGTGCCAGTCCCAGGAAAAACGCCCCCTCCAGGGGATCCCGGCGGTCCGGCATTGAGGCTCCACGATCTCGCACCAAACGCCGAGCTCAAACTGTTCGGACCCGAGGGCTCGCAGCATGTCCGTATAAACGGGATCGATGAGCGCGTCATACTGCAGAAGGAAGGTCCCGCGCAGCCGGTGTTTTTTCATCAGCATGATCTGCTGCCGCACAGGCTCGACAAGATCGACCGGTCCCCGGGGCTCCGTGTCCCGGATAAAGTTCACGATGTTGACGATCTGCCGTTTTTTCATATATGCTGCCGTCCCGTTATCATTTCCGCAGGCCGCATATCTCCCAGATTATCTCCCAGCTTCACTTCGCAGGTAAGGGGCACCAGCAGGGGATAGGCGTTTTCCATCTCCTCCCGGACCAGCCGGGCGATATCCGCGGCCTTTGCCTCGGGGGCCTCTACGACCAGCTCGTCGTGTATCTGCAGCAGCAGCTCTGCGTCCGTACCCTTCAGCCTGCGGTGCAGGTTGATCATGGCCAGCTTGATGATGTCCGCGGCGGAGCCCTGAAAAGGCATGTTCACCGCCGCCCTTTCCTCTGCCAGCCGCGCCGGCCGGGTACCGCCGTTGATGTTCGGCACGTATCTGCGCCGGCCCATGATGGTGCTGACCCAGCCCCTTTGTCTGGCTTTGTCCAGTATCTCTTCCTTGGTCTTTTTGACCAGAGGAAAGCGGTCAAAATACTCTCTGGTAAACTCCTTTGCCTCCTTCACGCTGCAGCCCAGCTCTCCCGCCAGGGTAAACTCCTGCATGCCGTAGAGTATGGCAAAATTCAGAGTCTTGGCCCGCCGGCGCATATCCGGCGTCACCTCCGACTGCTCCACCCCGAACAGGGTGGCGGCTGCCGCCGTGTGAAAATCCAGGCCCCGGCCAAAGGCCTCTATGAGCCAGGGGTCCCGGGTGATGTGGGCAAACAGGCGAAATTCCACCTGGCTGTAATCCGCCGAGATGAGGGTGTAGCCCGCCCCCGCCACAAAGGCCTTCCTGATCTCTCTCCCCTCCTCCGTCTTGACGGGGATGTTCTGAAGATTGGGGTCCGAGGAGGACAGCCTGCCCGTGGTGGTCAGAGTCTGATTGAAGCTGGTGTGTATCCGCCCGGTGGAGGGGTCTATGTTGTCCGCCAGGGCGTCGGCGTAGGTGCTCTTCAGCTTGGCCAGCTCCCTGTATCTCAGCACGTCCCCGCAGATGGGATACTCAGCCGCCAGAGGCGACAGTATTTCTTCGCTGGTGGAGTTGGCGCCTCCTTTTTTGGGATAAGGGATGGCCATCTTGTCAAACAGCACATCCCTCAGGATCCGGGGGCTGGCTATGTTGAAGGTCTCCCCGGCGGCTGCGTATATGCGCTCCGAGATCAGGTCCAGCTCCTGCTGAAAGCGGCCGGACATCTCCGTAAGGGCGGTCTTGTCCGCCTCTATGCCCCGGCGCTCCATGTCCCCCAGCACTGTGGACAGAGGGATCTCAATGCGGTCGCAGAGTTCCTTTTCCTCCTGACCGAGAGCTCCGTAATACCTGTCGAGCAGAGTCTGCAGCATAAAGGCGTCTCCCTTGACCTCGGCGCCGAAGGCCTCCTGCCACAGCCGCTTTATCACAAAGGCGTCCTCCCTGCCCCTTTTGCCCGGAGCGGGCTTTTTGTAGTCTCTGATAATGGCCGAAAAGGCGCCGCTGTCCTTCAGATAGGCCGCCAGCGACAGGTCGCTGTCGGCGCCCCGGAGACAGACCCTGCGGCCTATGAGGCTCTTGTAGAGCTGCTTGGCCGAATAGACCGTCTTCTTCAGCTCCGGGTCCTCCAGATAGGGCTTCAGCTCCTCCAAAGACGCCGCAAAGGGCTCGTCAAAGACCATCAGCCCCTGCCCGGTCCTGCCGGAGACCGGCAGCTCCCACAGCCGTCCCCCGGCGTATATGGACATCTCTCTCAGCTCCTCGTCCGCCAGCAGGGCTATGCGCCCGGCGCCGGCAAGGGCTTCCTTCAGCGCCCTGAGGCCGCCTTCACTGTCCACCCTCACCGTCTCCGGCCTCTCGGGAGGAGCCGGCTTGCCGGCAGCTTCCGGCAGGGCTTCCTCCGCAGCGGGGGCGGCAGCATCCGGCTCCGGGGCAGCCGCCCCGGGAGCCTCTTCGGCCTCCGCGCCGGCGGGGATGCGGTCCATGAGGCTCCGGAACTCGTATTTCCTGAACAGCTCCAGCAGAGCCCCCCAATGCGGCTCAGTATACTTCTCCGCCAAAGGATCGGAGTCCAGAGGCACCCGGGTATCGATCCGGGCAAGGGAGCACGAGAGCAGAGCCAGGCTCTTGTTCTCCACCAGACTGTCCTTCATTTTGCCGGGCTTCAGGCTGTCTATATTCTGATACAGACCTTCTATGGAGCCGTATTCCGCTATGAGCTTGGAAGCGGTTTTGTCCCCTATTCCCGGGACCCCGGGAATATTGTCCGAGGTGTCACCCTTCAGTCCTTTGAAGTCCACCATCCGGTCCGCTCCGATGCCGTAACGCTCCATTATGCGGTCGTTGTCGTACATCACTATTTCCGACACGCCCTTGACGGTATGATACACCCGGACCGACGGCTCCACCAGCTGCAGGGTGTCCAGATCGCCGGTATATATATGGGTCTCCATACCCTTCTCCGAAGCCACGCGGGCTATGGTGCCTATTATGTCGTCGCCTTCAAAGCCGGGCTTCTCTATGACCTGCAGGCCAAAGGCGGAGAGCAGCTCTCTGGCAGGCTGCATCTGCTGCACCAGGGCGTCTTCGGGGGGCTTTCTCTGGGCCTTGTATTCCGCATAAGCCTCGTGCCTGAAGGTAGGCTGCGGGGTATCGAAGGCGGCTATTATATAGTCCGGAGCATCCTTCTCCAATATGGAGAAGACCATATTGGACAGCCCGTAGAGGGCGTTGGTGGGAAAGCCTTCCCGGGTGGACAGGGGCCGGCCGGCAAAATAGGCGCGATACAGCAGGGAATTGCCGTCCAATAGCAGCAGCTTCTTCATCTCAGAGTCATTTCCTTTGCCATGCTTTCGGCCAGACGGGAGATCAGGGTCTCCGGGTCTATCCTCAGGGAGCCGAAGATGGTCCTGTAGAGATTGGGCTTGCCCTCCGACACCACCGTGTCGGGCTCGCTGCCCAGACCGGTCTTCCGGCCTATATCCGCCAGACAGTCGCTGCAGGTGCCTATCTCGTCCACCAGCTTTACCTTCTTGGCCTGCACGCCGCTGTAGACGCGGCCCTCCGCCAGCTGCCTCACTCTGTCGGGGGTCAGCTTGCGGCCCCGGGCCACCTCGTCTATGAAGGTGTCGTAGGTGGTGTTGATCATGGCCTGGAGCATCTGTTTTTCCTCGGCGGTCATGGGCCGGTCCATGCTCCCCACGTCCTTGTATTTGCCGGCCTTCACGGTCTGGGAGGTGACTCCCAGAGCCTTCATGAGCTCGCTCACGTTGTAGCCGTGCATGATGACCCCGATGGAGCCGGTGATGGTGGTCCGGTAGGCGTAGATCTTGTCGCACCGGGCGGATATCCAATAGGCGGCGCTGGCGGCCTCATCCTCCATGCAGGCAAATACAGGCTTCCCCGCCTTTTGGGCCACGGCTATGGCCTCGGAGATCTCCTCCGCCGCCACGGGAGTCCCGCCGGGGCTGTTGATCTTCAGCACGATGCCCTTGCAGGAGCCGTCGTCCGCGGCCTCCCGGATCTCGGACGCTATCTGACCGCTGTAGGCGGCGTCGCTCATGCCCAGAAGGCCGCCCTCACCGTCGCCGGTGAGCATGACCCCCGTCACCCTGACCACGGCTATGTGGTCGCTGCCGGCAGTGGCGGGCAAGCCGGGCCCGGAGCGGGTCACCAGCACAGCCACCAGCACCATCGCCGCTATGAATATGGCGATCTGGACCCAGGTCTTTTGCCAGATGGTGGGCTTTTCTTCCGGAGGAAGCTTGGGCGCAAAGGAAGTGATCTCTTCTTGTTCCATGATTGGTCTCCACAGTCTGTCCCGCCCGGGGCGGGAAAAGATAAATATGCAAAAAAGCGGCGCAGCTTACGCGATCCGCCGCTTTTACAAGAGCCTTGTTTACTGAATGCCGAACTTGGGCGTCTGATAGGAGTAGAGCCCGTGGACGGAGCCTTCCGCCTGAGCGGCGGCGGTCCGATGCTCAAAGCGGAGCCGCTCGGACACCAGAGCCTCGTGCAGAGCCGTCAGGCTCCGGCAGCCCATATCCTGAAAGCTCTGGCTGAGCCCCTTCATGAGATAGGGCACGTAGTCCACCAGAGAGCCTCTGTCCAGCACGGTCCCGGAAACGCCCTGGGGCACCGTGACCTTGGCGCCGGCCTCATCCATATACCGCTTGTTGCCGCCCTTCATCATGGCCTCGGCGGAGGCCATGCCTCTGTAGCGCTTGACGCGCATGCCGTTTTCGTAGAAATACTCGCCGGGGGCTTCGCTGGTGCCGGCTATGAGATAGCCCACCATGACGCAGGAGGCGCCTACGGACAGGGCCTTGGCCATATGGCCTATGCCCTGGATTCCTCCGTCGGCTATCACGGGCACTCCGCTCTCCATGCCGGTCATGGCGCAGTTATACACGGCGGTGGCCTGAGGCCTGCCCACGGACATCATGTTCTGGGTAATGCAGATGGAGCCGGGACCCATGCCCACTCTCAGGGAATCGGCCCCCGCGTCTATGAGGGCCCGGGACTGCTCCCGTGTCACCACGTTGCCGGCTATGACGTCCACGGAGGGGAACCGGTCCTTGATGTATTTGATCATGTCTATCTGGAAGGAGGAATAGCCCTGAGCCGAGTCTATGAGCAGTATGTCGGCGCCTGCCTCTACGAGAGCCGCAGCCCTGTCTCTGTCCTCGGGCTTGGTGGACACGGCCGCGCCTACCAGCAGCTGCTTGCCTGCGCTCTTGGAAGCATAGGGGAACTCCTTGTTCTTCAGCAGGTCCGTGCGGCTCAGCAGGGCCACCAGCTCGTCCTTTTCGTTGACCACAGGCAGCTTGCCCTTCTTGGAGGCCTTGAGTATCCGGTTGGCTTCCTTCAGGGTGACGCCCTTCATGGCCACCACCAGATCCTTTCTGGGGGTCATGACCTCGTGGAGGGGACGGGAAAGATCCTTCTCAAAGTCCACGTCCCTGCCGGTGACTATGCCCAAAAGACGGCTCTTCATGGTGCCGTCCTCGGTGATGGGTATGCCCGAGAAGCCCTTGGCCGCCCGTATCTCGTGGATATCCCGGACGGTGTGGTTGGGAGAGAGCACCGTGGGCTTCAGGATAAAGCCGTTCTCAAAGCTCTTGACCCGTCTCACGTGGCTCACCTGCTCCTCTATGGTGTTGTTGTAGTGGATGATGCCCAGACCGCCCAGAAGAGCCATATACACGGCCATCTTCCACTCGGTGACCGTATCCATGGGCGAAGAGATCATGGGTCTCTTCAGCTTGATGTTTCTGGTGACGTAGGTCTCAAAGCTCACGTCTGCCGCCTGAAAATCGATGTAGCCGGGAAGCACGATAAAGTCGTCGTAGGTCAGACCCTTTCCCGCATTGAACAATTCGGCAGCCGACAAGCCGTCTCTCTTCTCTTGCATCTGTTCCTCCGTATATAAATTCCTTATTTGCGCTTGGTATTTGCCCGGTCTCCCCGGGAGCCTCTCAGGCTTTTTTGTCCTTCATGCATATGTCGCACAGACGGCACATCATGCCCTCCGCGGACAGCCGGACGTTGGCGTTGGTCCCCAGCCTTTCCTGCTCCCTGTGGAGCTCGTCTATCATGGCAGTGACCGCGGCGGGGCTGCCGAAAGCCCGGGACTGCCGGACCAGCAGCTCGCGTCTGTCCCCGTTCACCAATGCCTTTTCGGGTCCGCCGGTCATCACCAGCAGGACGTCCCGCAGCCACAGGGCCGCCAGCTCGCAAAACACCCCCAGATTTTCCGCCTGGGTGAGCCGGGGCTCAAAGGGCCTCATGAGGAAGTCGTCCCCCTTGTCGCGGATATCCTTTTCCTCCTCCTCGGTCACGTCGCCTGAGTTGAAGTCCAGAGCCAGGGCCCGTTCGGCAAGCCTCAGCAGGGTATAGACGTCTCTCTTGGCGCCGACCACTATGTCCGCCGCCAGATCACGGGCCTCGTCCAGACAGGCAGCTTCCATCAGGAGCCTGGCCCTGCCTATGGATCCGCTGCAGGCAGCGGAGGCAAACTCAGCCCGGGGGTCGTCCCCGTACAGGCCGGCTATATGGCCTCTCACAGTCTCCGTGTCCAGAGGCTGCAGGGGTATGAGGAACGACCGGGAGCGTATGGTAGCCAGAGCGTTGGCCGGATTGTTGTACAGGATCAGGGTGATGAGATACTCCGGCGAATCCTCTATGGTCTTCAGTATGCTGTTGGAAGCTTCCTCGTTGAGGGAGTCGCCGTCCTGTATCACGTTCACCTTGTAGCGGCTGCCCGCGGGGGCAAAGGCCGCCAGCTCGGTCAGATGCCGCATCTGGTCGATGGTGGTGGTCTGCTTTTTGCGGAACCAGTAGGCTATATTCATATTCAGCCCCGCCTGCAGGCTCCGGCAGGAATTGCACTCTCCGCAGGCCCCGCTGTCCGTGGGGGACTGGCAGAGCACGGCGGCAGCGTAGGCGTTGGCGCACAGGAGCTTGCCCACTCCCTCCGGCCCGGTAAACACCATGCTGTTGGGCTTGCCGGGTGACCGGACCAGCTTCAGCAGGCTCTCCTTTACCCGGCGGTGGCCGGCTATGTTGTCAAAAGAAAAACCGTCAGGCCTTTTCAAAGCGTTCCACGTCCACCACAAACATCACGGCGCCGCCCACCCGTATCCGTACGGGAGCCATGACGCTGGCCGGGGTGCCCATGATGTCCAGAGGAGGCTGGGTCATGATCTGTTCTCTGGAGGAGCTGGCAGACTTGATGACGTCGATGATGTTGTCCACCTGATCGTCGTCGGCGCCTATCAGCAGAGTGGATTTGCCCTCTCTCAGAAAGCCGCCGGTGGAAGCCACCACCGTGAATCTCCAGTTGTTTTCCAGCAGCAGGTCGCAGATGTCCTGCCTGTCTCTCTCGTGAACTATGGCTATGATCAGCTTCATATCAGCTCCTCCATTCCCATTCGGATAAGTTTGTCTCGTATGATGTCCAGCTTCGCCTCCGGCGTCAGCCGGGCGTCTATCACCACTATTCTCTCCGGATCTTCGGCGGCCAGGTCCAGAAAGCCCTGTCGCACCCGCCCCAGAAACTCCGGGTCCCGGGAATAACGGTCCGGGTCCGTGTTCCTCTCCAGGGCCTCCCCGGGAGAGATGTCCAGCAAAAAGGTCACGTCCGGCGCCAGGCCCCCTGCGGCGGACCGGCTCAGGGACTTCAGAAAGGCCCTGTCGCCTCCCAGTCCGCAGGCCTGATAGGCTATGAGGCTGTCCGAAAACCTGTCGCTGATGACCGTCTCCCCCCGGCCCAGGGCCGGCAGGATGCAGTCCCGGACGTTGGCCGCCCGGGATGCCAGAAACAGATATCCCTCCGCCTCCGGCGGCAGCTGACAGTCCGGAGCCAGCAGGAGCTCCCTGATGCGGTCGCCCGCCGGGGTGCCTCCGGGCTCCCGGGTCAGCAGGCAGGGCACTCCCTTTCGGAGCAGGACCTGCCGGAGAGCCCGGGCGAGAGTGGTCTTGCCCGAGCCGTCTATGCCTTCAAAGCTTATGAACAATCGGTGTTCCTCGCAAAGATCCTCAGCCGCCTGTAGGGCTCGTTGCCTATGGTCTCCGAGGCGATGCCCTGACTGGAAGCCAGCTTGTGCTGGATCCTCCTGATATAGGCGTTCCTGGGAGAGAGCTCTTCGGGGCTGCCGCTGTCCCTGCAGCGCCGGATAGCTTCCATCAGCTCCTCCACAGCCTCGTTTTCGTCGGTGATGTCCTCGAACTTGAAGATGACCTTCAGTATATTGGTGATCTGGGTATTGGTGTTGCTCTTCACCGAATACACGGGCACGTCCAGCAGCCGCAGGTCCCGGATCACCGCGTTGTCCTGCTTTTGCTCGTAGTTCTTCGTGGTGATGGCGCAGTCGGCCTCGGTGTAGTGGTTCACTATGCGCACCGGCACCGCCAGGCTCTGGGCGGATCTCTCCAGCTTGTTGCGGCTGATGCCGTAGGGAAAGACGTTCACCACCCCGCCGTGTGTCGAGGGCGGCTCCCGAAGGGGCTCAGCCTTGATCTCCGGGTCCCGGCTCACCTTTTCTATGACGTTGGTCCGGCTGCGTATCCGCAGCTCCGCTCCCGGAGTCACGCCTCTCAGCTGCTTGTCCACGGCGTTGGCCACGTCTCTGTAGATGGACAGCCTGTAGAGGTCATTCAGCTCTATGACCACGTCAAAGGTGGGCTGGCTCATGCGCTCCTGTACGGTCTTCTGAGTGCCTCTCCTCTCGGCCTCGTCGTCGGAAAGGGTCACGGTCTGGATGCCCCCCACCAGGTCGTTGAGTGTGGGATTGATGATGATGTTTTCCAGAGTCTGTCCGTGGGCCGTGGCCACCAGCATGACTCCCCGCTCGGCTATGGTCCTGGCGGCGTGGGCCTCCGCCATGGTGGATATCTCGTCTATGATCACCACCTCGGGCATGTGGTTTTCCACTGCCTCTATCATGACTTCCTCCTGTCTGGAGGGAGAAGGCACCTGCATGCGCCTGGCATAGCCTATGGCTTCGTGGGGGATGTCCCCATCTCCGGCTATCTCGTTGGAGGTGTCCACCACGATGACCCGCTTGTCAAACTCGTCCGAGAGTATGCGGGCTATCTCTCTCAGCTTGGTGGTCTTGCCTACGCCGGGACGGCCCAGCATGAGTATGGAGCGGCCTTCCTCGATGATATCTCTGATGACGTCCACCGTTCCGTACACGGCCCTGCCCACCCGGCAGGTGATGCCTATGATCCTGCCCGTACGGTTGCGTATGGCGGAGATGCGGTGCAGGGTCCTCTCGATGCCTGCCCTGTTGTCCTCGCAAAAGACGCCTACCCGGGCCACCACCCAGTCTATGTCCTGCTGTCCGATGATGACGTCGGTGAAACGGCGGGTGGCTGTGGAATATCTGACCTCGGCCATGCGCCCCAGGTCCAGCACTATCTCCAGTATATCCTCCGATCCCGGCTCGGAGGTGATCCGTTCTCTGAGGACGGGGGGCAGCACCTCCAGCAGAGCAGCCGTATCATCCTGTATTTCTTCGTTCCTGACTCTATCCATACTATATCAGCAGGCAGGCGCACACAGCCGCTGCCGCCGTTTCCGAACGCAGGGTCAGTCCGCCGAGAGATATCTCTTCAAAACCCCTTTTTGCGAAATATTCCAATTCTTCCCCGCAAAAGCCCCCTTCGGGGCCCACCGCCGCTATGACGGCGACTGCCTCCGGACGCCGGGGAACGGGTCTTCCGGAGGGACCTGAGCACACCAGCTTCAGGTCGTAGGGAGCAGTGTCTGTGTCGCAGAGCTCCCCGAAGCTGATGTCGGGCACGGTCACTCTGCCGCACTGCTCAGCCGCTTCGCAGGCTATCCTGCGGAGCCTTTTGACCCGGGCCTCGGTATCCCGGGGCCGGGCCACGCTGCGCCGGGAGGGAGCGAACACAAAGGCCGCGGCTCCCAGCTCCGTGCATTTTTGCACCTGGGTCTCCGGCTTGTCACCCTTTGACAGAGCCAGCAAAAGGGTGAGCCGGACCGCCGGCTCCCTGGGGACCGTCACGTCCCGGAAAGGAGTCAGAGTCACGTCTCTGCCCTCAAAGTCCACTGTGGCCAGAAACTCCCGGCCGTTGGTCCCGAAGAGGGACACTGTGTCGCCTCCCGCCAGCCGGAGCACTCTGCTCAGCTGATACGCGAGAGACGGGCCGGCAATAAAACAACAGCCGGAAACGAGCTCCCGTTCCACATAAAAGCGATACTGACTCTTCATTTCCGGCTGCCCGCGATCAATATTTATCCTGCAGCTGTTCCAGCACAACGGTCATGTTGCCGCTGCTGTCCACTCGCCTGAAAAAGCAGCTGCGATATCCCTCGTGACAGGCGGCGCCTGTCTGCTCGACTTTGCACACGATACAGTCCCTGTCGCAGTCTATATAGAATTCCCTGACGCGCTGGACGTTGCCGCTGGTCTCGCCCTTGATCCAGAAGGTCTGGCGTGAACGGGACCAAAAACAGGTGCGTCCCGTCTCCAGGGTCTTCCGGACGGACTCTGCGTTCATATACGCCATCATGAGCACGTCGCCGTTGTTGATATCCTGCACTATACAGGGTATGAGTCCGTTGCTGTCGTACTTGAGGTACTGGACAAATTCGTTGATATTTGACATATAGCTCCGCCTACCCCTTAGAATACAGGGATGCCTCTCTGTCTGAGGTATTCCTTGATCTCGGGAATAGGATGTATATTAAAGTGTACCATGCTGGCCACCAAAGCCGCGTCGGCCTTGCCTGCGGTCAGCGCATCATATACGTGTTCCAGTGTGCCGGCGCCGCCGGAGGCGATGACGGGAAGTCCGGTGGCTTCCTTGATGGCCCGGGTGACTCCCAGGTCATAGCCGGTCTGCTTGCCGTCGGTGTCCACGCTGGTGGGCAGCAGAGAGCCGGCCCCGTTGTTGGCGCAGGTCTTGGCCCATTCTATGGCGTCGATACCGGTCTTGCGGGTGCCGCCGTGGGTGTAGACTTCCCACTTGTCGGTGCAGCCCTCAAACAGAGCCACGTCGATGGCCACGCAGATCTTCTCCGAGCCGAACTTGTCGGCGGCCTGCTTCACCAGGTCGGGGTTGAACACGGCTGCGGAGTTCACGGAGCACTTGCTGACGCCCACGTCAAAGAGTCTCTGAAAGTCCTCTATGGTGCGGATGCCGCCGCCCACAGTAAAGGGAACGGTCAGGTTTTCCGCTACGCGGGCCGCCAGAGCCACTCTGGTCTCGCGGTTTTCCACTGTGGCGGCGATGTCGAGAAAGACTATCTCGTCGGCGCCCTGCTCCTCGTAGAACTTGGCCCGCTCTACGGGATCCGCCACGTCCTTGAAGTCAACGAAGTTGACTCCCTTTACCACTCTGCCGTCCTTCATGTCAAGACAAGGGACGATCTTCTTTTTTTCCATAATTCACCTCACTATTTTTATTTACTATTTATTATAACACATACAGAGGGCGTTTTTCAAGGGGCGAGCAGGGCTCCGGGACAAAAAAAGCGTCAGCGGACCCGGACTATTCTGAAGGCCTCCGTCTCAAAGGCGGTATCCTCCAGGTCCTCCCGGGCGTCCCGGGGCAGCACCAGTATATCGCAGCGGGGCTGCGCCCCCTCCAGGACCTTCATATATTCCCCTGTCCTGCGGGAATAGTCGGGAGTCTCGCTCCAGTGACCGTAATACACTCTCCTGCCCGTATAGCCGGGAATAAAGAGGGCCGTCTGGGGCGGAGCCATGATCACGTCCCCGGGGCCGGCATGGGCGGCTATCCAGTCCATGACTTTTTCCTCATCCCGGGACATCCAGGGGCTGAAGCGGGCCGCGGTGGTGCCCGCGGACAGCTCCGTCATATCCCTGTGAATATTCGTCAGGTTGCCGGCGGCAAGGACCAGCACGGCCAGGGCGCACAGGGCTCTGCGGAGCCCTCCGGTCCGGGAGAGGCATTGAGCAAGAGCCGGCCCGGCCAGCAGGGACACGGGTATCATGTAGCCCATGATGAACTTGCGCTGCTGGCTGAAGGGGATGTATAAGATAGCCAGTCCCGCCAGGAGCCAGAACACCAACACGGGCAGCTGCCGCAGGGAGAGCCGGCCCTTTTTCACCATGATCAGGGCGGCGCAGGCCAGCAAGAGCGGCAGGCCGAAGCCCGCCAGCACGTACCATATTTCCGGAGTGGAGATCACCGTGTCCACCCTGCTCCTGTATATGGGGTCACGGAGATATATGGCGCAGTTGACCGCCACGGACACGGCTCCCGCCGCGCCGGCGGCTATGTGCAGCAGAAGCCGGCGCAGGTCCCGGGTCCTGCCGTATTCCCACAGGGCGGCAAAGGCCCACAGCAGGGCCACTATCACCGTGTCGTAGGTGTGGACGTTGCCCAGCAAAAAGAGCCAGAGCCCCGCCTGCCACAGCCGGCCCCGGAGCAGGCTCCCGAGACAGAGCAGCATGAGGATCAGGGCCGCCGTAAACAGAGGATTCAGATAGGCGCTCATAAAGGTGACGGCTTCGGGCTGCCAGGCGTCCACGGCCCCGGGCAGGAAAAAGCCGAAGCCTCCCCCAAAGAGAAAGATGAGGGTGGCCGTCAGGCGGCTGCGTCCTCCGGAGAGGAAGAGCCCCGAAAAGGAGTAGAACACCCAGGGCAGGGCCAGGGCCTGCAGGAGCCGGGCCAAGTGGAGCACCGCCGTCTCCGGATGCCGGAAGAGACCCCCCGCCAGCCGGGCGGCAAAGCCCAGGACCAGTATATACACGTTGAACTGGGCCCCTCCCTGCTTGTCCTGAAAGAGATTTTCGGTCACTATGCTGCCCAGAGCCGTCTGCTTTACCCAGGACATATATACAGCCATGTCGTCTATGTTGCGGGTGTAGCCGATAAAGCTGCCGTCCCCGGGACACACGGTAAGGCCCCACAGATAGGGCACGGAGCCCAGCAGGACGAAGAGAGCCGCAGCCAGAGGCAGATATTTGTTCTTGTTCGCAGCCTTCATCTCAGCCTTCCCCAAAGGTCACCAGCGCCGCCGACATATCGTCCCGGGAGCCGGCCTCCAGGGCTGCCTCCGTCAGGGCGGCCAGCCGGTCCGCCGGAGCAGTGTTGTCCGAGAGGAGCTGCTCCATCCGGTCCTGGGTCAGGTAGTCGTGGATGCCGTCGGTGGTGAACAGCAGAGGCGCCCCGGGGCCCTTGGGCAGGGGCTCCGACGTCACCAGATGCTCCAGCATGCCTTCGGAGCCGGCGCCCAGACAGCAGTATATCTCGCTCTTCGACACCCCCTCCGTGTCCATGCCGGCGCTCAGGAGCTGCTGATACACGGTGTGGTCCGCGGTGAGGGCGTCCAGATAAGAGCCGCCGTTCACCTTCCAGAGCCGGGTGTTGCCGCAGTGGGCCATCAGGCACCGGTCCCCGGTGAAATAGCAGCCCGTAAAGGCCGCCGCCATGGTCCCCAGCCCCAGGTTTCTGCCGTAGGCTATGAGCCGGGCGTTCAGGCTTTGCATGACCTCCCGCAGCTCCTCGGGGGACCCGGGCTTTTCTTCCATCAGGCGGGACACAGTAAAGGCCGCCGCCGGGCTGCCTCCGGGATTGCCTCCCACTCCGTCGCAGACCCCTATCCACAGGGGAAAATCCGCCGTGAGCTCTCCTGCCCCGGATATCACGGCGCAGGGGCCCGCCAGGACCGCGTCCTCGCACAGGGCCTTGGCGCCCCGGCGCACTATGTAGCTGATCTTCATTGCGCTTCTTCCTCTGTCTCTTTCTCCGTCAGAGGGGTGACGGAGCAGGTCATGGTCCTCAGGGGATCCTCCTCGTCTATCCGCAGCACCTCGATCCGGGCGTTTCTGAACACCTGCGCGTCAAACATATATCTGGCCAGAGGATTGACGAACATGCTCTCCACTATGTTGCCTATGCCTCTGCCTCCGTTTTCCAGATTGGCGAGAGCGTTGCGGCGCAGAGCCTCGTAGGCCTCCTCGGAGACGGTCAGCTCTATGTCCTTGTCCTCCCTCAGGTTGTCCGCTATCTTGCGGAGCTTGGCGTCCAGTATCCTGGTGGCCGCCTCCTCCCTGATGAAGTCAAAGACCACTATGTTCTCCCCTATCCTGTTGAGTATCTCGGGGCGGCCCAGCTGCAGCTTGAAATAGGTCTCTATGCCTTCGCGCACCTGCTGCCGGACCTCCTCGTAGTCCATCTCGGGAAATACCACCTGCTCCCTGTGGCCCGTCTCGTTCACGGCGTATATGCCCAGGTTGCTGGTGAATATGATCACCGTCTCGGAAAAATACACCGTGTTGCCCTGGCCGTCGGTCATCCTGCCGTCCTCCAGTATCTGCAGGAACTTGTCCAGGATAGAGGGATGGGCCTTCTCTATCTCGTCAAAGAGCAGGATGGAAAAGGGGTTGTTTTTCACGGCGTTGGTCAGCTGGCCTCCCGCCTCGTAGCCTACGTAGCCGGGAGGGGCTCCCAGCAGCTTTTGGTCGCTGTGGGGCTGGCCGTATTCGCTCATGTCAAAGCGGATGCAGGCGCTCTCGTCGCCGAAAAGCTTTTCCGCCAGGGTCTTGGCGGTCTCCGTCTTGCCGGTACCGGTGGGACCGGCAAAAAACAGCACTCCCTTGGGCTTGCCGTGAGACGAGGACTGGATGTCCGTCAGCCCGGTCACCGCCCTTTTGATCACGTCAAGTGTCTTGCTGAGGGCGTAGTCCTGCCCCTTGACCCTCTTTTCAAAGTCGGCCTTGGCGTCGGCCCAGTCCCGGTAGTCTATGGCCTCCCACTTGTTTTCGGAGATGCCGAACTTGTAGAGGTCTATCACCTTGCACAGGTCCTTCATCTCCAGGCCTTCGTTGCGGCACAGGTCCCCCAGGCCGTAGAGCTCCGTGTTGGTGAAGCCCTCCGTGAGCCCGGTGAAGCGGTCCCTCAGCTTGTCCAGGTCCGCCTCCCTGTCCCTGTAGAGCTCCATGCCCTCTCTGTACTTGTCCGGGGAAAAGAATTCTTCAAAGTTGACGCCGCTGACGTAGGCCCTCCTCTCCTCCTTGGTGGGAGTGCCCACGTGGATAGTGCTGACCGAGGGGTTGTCCAGATAGAACCAGGCGGGTATGTCGTTGACCTTGTTCACCAGATACACGGTGAGGTTTTTCAGTCTCCTCTTGTCGTTTTCCCGGTCTATCATGGGCTCCCGGCTGTCCAGGGAAGCCCTCAGCAGTCTGGTGTAGGCGTCTATCTCCTGCTGCTGCATGGCCGGCCCCGGCTCCCCCGTATAGTGGCTGGCCAGGTCCAGTATGGCGGCGCAGGGAGCCTTTTCCTGAGTCATGGCCCTCTCTATGGCGAAGGCGCAGCTCCTGTCGCCGGCTCTCTGGGGGATAAAGGGAAACGGCAGGGCGTTGGGGTCCCCCTTCTCTCCTATGAGGTCGGCGAACTTTTGCACGTATTCGCCGGAGACTGCGTCCGTGTCGTTGAAAAAGCCCCTGATACTGTCGTAAAAGATGATGTTGGGATAGCCCAGACTGCGGAAATAATAGTGGAGATATTTCCTGAGCCTGTTTATCCCCGCCCCGGGATAGGTGAACATATCCAGCACGTTGCCTTCCATGATGATCACGGGCTTGATCTTGCGGAATATATCCAGCTCCCGATGCCACTTGGGCACTGCGGTCTTTGTCATACGTTATATCCTTGTGTCTTCCTTCGCTTGTTTTTCCGTGAGCCTTCTCAGGAGCTCCTCCCTGTAGCCGGGCTTGTGGATGCCCGCGGATATGATGCCGTTTTCGGTGGCAAAGTTCTGCACCTGCAGGGGCTTGCCCCGCAGATATTCCTCGTAGAGAGGCCTGTATTCCTCTCTCAGATAGCGGATGGTCTGATTGTCCGAGCCCTTCAGCAGGGAGCCCCGGTTCAGCTCCTCCACGTATTCGCCGTCTATGAGCACGGCTATCTGCTCCAGCAGCTCCGGCCGGGACGCGGCCAGCTCCTCGTATTTATATCCGGTATAAACCAGTATGTCGCCGGTGATGCCGTTCAGCTCCGGCAGCAGCTCAGCCAGGGCCTCCGGCTGATAAAAGGGATCCCCTCCCGACAGGGTAAAGCCGTCTATGGGCCCGGCGGCCTGCACCCGGCTGACGAGCTCCATGACCCCGGACAGAGTGACCTGTCTGCTGTCATCCTGCTCCCACAGCTCGGGATTGCTGCAGCCCCGGCACCGGCGGGGGCACCCCTGAAACCATATGCCCAGTCTGTCTCCCGGTCCCAGTACCTTCACGGGATACAATAGTCGCGCCACATACATCACTTGATCTCCACCGTCACCACATAGACCCCCTGGGCGTCCGGAGCCTCCGGATCCCCGGCCAGAGCCAGCCGCGCCCCGTTTTCCGCCGGGCGCTCCTCGCAGCCCAGTCTCTGTCCGTTGAGCCAGGTGCCGTTGGTGGAGCCCAGATCCCTGACGCTCAGTCCCTGAGGCCCGGGTATCAGCTCGCAGTGCCTGCGGCTGACGTAGGGCCGGTCCTTCAGGACCTCCCTGAGGGCGCCCTCTCTGCCCAGCACCGTGTTTTCGGTGACGGGGAAACGGGAGCCGTCGGGCAGCAGCAGGGCGCAGGCCTTTGCCCCGGGCGCCCCGGCGGACGATTCCGACGGCCGGGTCATGGGGATATCCATCAGCTCCCCGCCGCACCGGCGGCACTTCCGCAGGCTCACCGGGTTGCTTTCGCCGCAGGGGCACACCCTGACGGGCATGGGCGACGGCGGCGTCTCGGTCTCCTCCGGAGACTGCAGGGTCTCCCGGCGGCTCTCTATCTCATCGTCGGTGGCGCTCACCAGAGTCAGGTCCCGCCCGCATTCCGGGCAGCGGCGCTTGGCGGGATCTGCCTTACAGCCGCAGTCGGGGCATAGCTTGTACCGGTCCATTTAGTCTGCCGTCCTGCTCTTTTTTTTCGCGCGGACCCTTTTGGTCTGCTGCTTTCTGACGAGCACCGCGTTCTCCGTGTGCTCGTAGTCCTCCAGATTGATGATGGTGGCGTAGGCCGGCTGGGGAGGCAGAGAGCTGAAGGAGGAGACGTCTATACCCTTTTCCGCCAGCTTGCGGGCTATGGTCTCGTAGTCTCCGCAGAAGGACTCCATGTCCTCGGTCAGCTGCCGCTGCTCCTCGGGAGCCGGCTCCCTGTCCCGGGTGTCCAGACCACCCAGCTCCATGGTGATGGCGCCCTCGGAATTGTAGGTCACGTCCACCGCGGTGCCCCCCTCCAGCTGATAGAGGCGGCCGCTGAAACGGGCGCCGGTCTGTCCCACGGTCTCTCTGGAGCCTATGCGGGTGTAGCCCATTTCCTCGAACACCTCGTCCACGGAACGGGCTATATATTCCTTTTCCTGCTGCCTGACAAGAGCGGCCCTCAGGGCCTCGTTGGCCACCTTCAGGTCCTCCATGCCCTTCTCCGTGCAGGGGTAGAGCCGGCGCTCCGCGCCGGTCATGTCCGACAGCCAGGCGTTTTCCACCGTGAGATCGGCGTATTCCTCCCGGATGCGGGCGTATTCGTCGGCCTCCTTTTCCAGAGGCTTCAGGGTCAGGCTGCAGAGGTCCCGCAAAAAGCTCCTGTCCGTGACGCCGTCGGCGGCCTTACGGGCCGCTGCCACCCGCTCCTCCAGCTCCTCAGGCAGCTCAGCCAGAGACAGCTTTTCCAGCAGGCTCCACACCCGGTCGTATTCCGCTGTGTCCTGAGCCTCTTCGGGAGCGGCGGGATCTTCCTCCCCCAGGTCCACAATGCCGCCAGAGATACGGCCGGCCACCTTCTCGGTGCACTGAGCCTTCAGCTTTTCGAGAGAAGCAGAGGTCCTTTCGGCCTTTTCCGCCAGGGCAGCCAGCCGGCTGTTCACCTGCTGTATGTCGCTGACGGTGCTGTGCCGGGGCAGGTCCCGGAGGGTCTCCGCTTCCTGCATGGCTTTCACCAGACCCTGTTCCAGCGCGGCCAGACGGCCCGAGTATCCCTCACCCTCAAACAGTGTCTTCAGGGCCTTCATGCGGGCCTGACAATCCCGGCCTCTCGCCAGCGCCTTTTCTGCCAGGACCCCCTTCTGGCTCTCGGCAGTGTCCAGCATCTGCTGCAGCCTGAGGAGGGCTGCCCTCTGGGTGGCCAGGACCCGCCGGTCCTTTTCGTTGCGTATCTCATCGGCTATCTGGGCCGCGGTCTTGCCGGCCCAGGCTGCCAGCAGCACGGGCATGAGGGCGGGTATGATGATGATCTCTGCGCTCACTTTTGCACTCTCCTTTTCCAGGCGTCCAGCTCCCTGCTCTTGCCCATGGCCACCAGCCATGCCTCAAAGGAGGGCTCCAGCCGGCTGTTGCTGTCTATGAGGGACAGGCACACCTCGAAGAAATCGTCATAGGACTTCCTGAAGGCCTTCTCCAGACAGTCCACCACCTCGGCCGGGTCCTTCACGGTCCTGCCGTCCTTGAGCCTGAATTCTTTCATTCCGGACAGCGAATAGCCCAGGACCCACAGGGAATAGGTCCTGTTGCGGGAGCCCTGCTCCGAGCCTGTGTAGAGCTTCTCTATGTCACGGGCCAGGTCCGCCTTTTCCCGGGAGCCGCCGGTGCAGTCCAGATAGGAGGACAGCACTCCGGCCCTGAGTATGTCGTCGAAAAAGGCGGGGGTCTCTCCGGCAGCCAGGCAGCTCATGAGCTGCAGGCCCAGATCCCGCAGGCTGTCGTATCTGGAGCCCTTCCAGTAGAGGGCCTTCAGGTCCGGGTCCAGCCTGTAGAGGGTGTCGAAAAAGCCGGCGTCCGCATCGGCAGTGCTCTCCGTGGCGTCGTCGCACACGGTCTGGAGGTCCGGCCTTCCCGAATCGCCGAAATGCCTGGACAAGTAGCCTCTGTAGAGCTGCTTTTTGCCCTCCTCCCAGTTGGCAGCCATGGCCTGGACCAGGGAATGCATATCCCCGTAGGTCTTGCCGGCGAAGGGATAGGGCTTCCAGCCCGGGGTCCGCGCGTCGGCTTCGCCGCTGCCGGGAAGGGGCTGGTCTATACCCTTGAGCCATTTGGCCACCTGCTCGTAGCCCCAGCGGCAATTGGGATTCTGCTTCTCGTGCCGGTGGGAGATATCCTGATAGAGCAGGGCTCCTATCAGGTCCTTCAGCTCCTGCTCCATATTATCCGGGAAGGGCACAGTGGACATGAGCCTGTATTTGGGTATCTCCGCCTCGGGTATATCCTTCCAGGGCACCTGGCCGCAATAGAGCTCATAGAGACAGATGCCCAGAGAATAATAGTCCGACAGGTCCGTATAGACGTCGCTCAGGGCTTCGAGGGAGGCATACACGGTGGTGAGGCCGGTGCTGGTGGCCACGGAGGTGGCTCCGTCCCGGGCCACGGTGCTGACTCCGAAGTCTATGATGACCACTCTGGACATGTCGTCGGACAGCATCATGTTGGCGGGCTTCAGGTCCTTGTGAAAGACCCCCGCGCTGTGCATGGCCTTCAGGCCCTCGTTGACCGAGGGGATCACCAGCCGCTTCAGCTCCTTCAGGCCGAAGCGCTTGCCGGCCAGACTGCCGTTTTTGTAGTATGGAAGTATGACCCAGGGATAGCCGTCCAGATAGCCGGAGGCCAGATATCTGGCCACAAAGGGCGAGTCTATCTTCAGTATCTGCTGCACCACTTCGGGCTTGACGGCGGCCCGGCGCCGGAAGATCTTGGCCACACAGGTCCTCTGACCGTCGGTGCATTTGTAGAGGTCGGCTTCGCCGGAGGCGGTCTCCATAGTCTCTGTGACTGTAAAGCCGCCCAGCACAGCGCCCAGAGCGCTGCCGGGGCCGGCGTTGCCGCGGACTTTCGTGGCGGGTTCGTCGTCGTTGTGGGATACACGGGTGGCCGGAGCGCCATTTATCTGCGTGACCTGAGTCTCGCCGCGCACCCGGGTACGGGGGGTTTCGTTTTCTGCCATATTGGCCTCCTTTAGATAGTTTGCCGGCGGCCCGACGGGCCGCTTCGATTAGTATATATACCTATTATATCACAATTGCCGGCCTTATGCAAAGGCTTCAGAGCTGTATCATCATCACGGGCCGCACCCCTATGTTGGTGGAGGCCACGTCCTGGCCTGTGAGCACGCACTCTCCCTTGACAAAGGTGGCCAGGGAGGTGGCCTCCGTGGAAGCGATGCGCCCCTCAAAGGGCGCCACGAACACGGCTGATTCTCTGCCCAGTCCCGGGGTCCTCAGCCACCAGCCCGCGTGGCCCGAAGGCACGGCTATGCCGTGGGACTCGGCAAAACGGGTGGGATAGCACAGCCGGTCATTGTTGCGGGGCATATACCGCATGGCTTCTTCGTAGGACAGGATGAACACCCTGTCCACAGTGTCCGCCCCGCCGGGAATGAGATAGGTGGGATTTTGGCGGGCCTCCACTTTGGTATTGAGGATCAGCCTTTTTTCGGCGGAGGAGAAGACCTCGTTGTAAAAGGGTCCACCCAGCCAGGCCCTCAGGGCGCAGTGTTCCCAATCAGTGGGGGCGGCCTGGTCGTGATAGGAGGTGCACTCCAGCACAAAACGGCTGATGAGGAGGGCCCGGGCGCCGGACACGCTCAGCACTATCCATTCCACCGGGGACTTTTTGGCCGCCGATTCGATGTAATAGGAGCCCAGGAGCACGGTCATGCCCGCCTTCAGTACCCTGGACCTGATGCCTTCCAGCAGCTCGGGGCTGTCCTTGTAGTCGCCCAGAGCAGAGAGGAGCCTGTAGGCCTCGGGATATCGCTTGGAGTTGGCCGCCACGATGGCGTCGTTGTACATGGCGTTCAGACGGGCCTCCTCCTTGCCCAGGGCCCGGGACAGCTCCATGAATTCGTCGCTGATGACGTGGGGGACCTGCTCTATCTTGTCCATATCCCGGGAAGCGATGATCAGGTCCAGAGGCCTGTCGGCGTTTTCGATGCGGCGGACTATCCCCGAGGCCAGGTCAGACTGCTTTTTCATCTCCTGGGCCATGATCCTGAGAGACTGCTTTTTCTCCGGGGCGGCGGCTGCCAGCAGGACCAGCAGCTCATAGGAGCTGCCGGTAACGGCCTGATACTTTTGCAGATCTCCCGGCACCTTCGGTCTCTGATAATTGACCGATTCCTCCGGGCGGAGATCCACTGCCCCCCTGAGGGCCTTGGTGTCCGCGGGGATATGGGGCCTGGTCTGCCGCTGCCGCCCGGAAGGCGTCTGCAGGGATTGCAGGGAACAGAGCCCCAGGACCAGAAAGAAGATGAATATAGCCACCCACATGGTCAGCTGTCAGAACCTGTATTCTCTGTCTATGCCGCAGCCTATGCGCCGGACCCGGATGATCCTGCGGCGGGGGTCCACCGTGAAGACGTCCAGCACCTGTTCGTTGATGGTGCCGTCGGGACGCAGGGGATACATGTGATCCCAGTAGGACGCCTGAGCTCCGCGGCCCGCGTCGCAGGTGGTGGATATGACGGGATAGCCCTTCTTGCTGTAGATGGCGTGATCCATGTGCACGTGCCCCGACACCACGGCGGCTATGCGGGCCCGGGCCTTGTCGTACACGCTGTCCAGGATGCCTAAGGTCACGTTGGCGGGACGGGTGAGCCAGGGACCGCCCTGATCCCCCTTGTGCACGGGGCCGTAGTCAAAGAGAATGTGCTGAAACACCACTATGTTCCAGCCTTTGGGAGTCTGCAGCACCGTCTTTTTGAGCCAGTCCTCCTGCTCCTTTTCCAGGCCCTCTCCGGCCTCGTCGCCCGTGTCCAGCAGGATGTAGCGCATGCGGGCCTTTTTGTGATCTATGTAGTAGTAGAGCTTGTCCTCGCCCTGATAGGCCCCGGGAGACACCCGGCGCACTATTTTGGCGAACTCGGAGGCGGGCAGGCGCTCCCCGCCCTGATAGTTGGTGTCGTGATTGCCCCTCAGCACCGCCGGCTGAGTAAAGCCGTAGAGGGATATGACGTCGCCGATGGTCTCCGCCGCCTCTTTGGCGGTGGTGTTGGCGTTCATGTAGTCGCCGCCCAGCACCACCAGCTCTATGCCGGTGGCCTTCATCACGTATTCGGCCACGGCGGGGCTGAACAGAGGATTGTCGGGCCTGTGACAGTCGGTGATGAACAAAAAGGAATCGCCTGCCGGCGCCGACTTCATGTCCTGCCTGACCGCCTCCACCCGCCCGGGCAGATAGTCCGTCCAGTAGTCCGGCAGTCCGGCGCACAAGGCGGCTCCGCAGACCGCCAGCAACAATAAGGCCATACACAACTTGCGCATATTTTACTCCTGTGGGCGCCCCGGAGACCCGGCTCCGGCGCCGTCGTTATCATATAAATTATACCACAACCGGCCCCTTATCCGCCACAAAAGCCGGAGCCGCCCCGGGCGGGAAAAGCCGGGGACAAAGGGGCCGCCGGCGGCAAAAAAAGGGAGATAATGTGCTACAATAGTAGTGACAGACCCGGCATCCGCCCGCGGAGGCGCTGCCGGCAAACAGGAGGACCAATGAGCAACAAGATCAAGGTAGGCGTCTTCGGAGCCGGCCGGGGGCAGACCATGGTGTCTGTGCTGTCGGGGCATCCGGACGCAGAGCTGACGGCAGTCTGCGACAGCTGGCAGCCGGCTCTGGAGAGCTGCAGAAAAAAGGCGGAGGAACACGGGGCAAAGGTGGAGCTCTACGAGGACTTTGACCGGTTTCTCGAACATGACATGGACGCGGTGGTGCTGGCCAACTACGCCAACGAGCACGCGCCCTGCGCCGTCAGATGCCTGCAGTCCGGCCGGCACGTGGTCAGCGAGGTGCTGTGCATGCAGAATATGGCCGAGGCAGTGGAGCTCATCGAAGCGGTGGAAGAGTCCGGCAAGGTGTACACTTATGCGGAAAACTATTCCTACTTCCGCACCACGGCGGAGATGCGGAAGATCTACCGCCGGGGAGACATAGGCGAGTTTCAGCACGGCGAGGGCGAATACGTCCACGACTGCTCCTCCGCCTGGCCCCAGCTGACCTACGGGGACAGGGACCACTGGCGCAACCTCACCGCCGCTCCTTTTTACTGCACTCATTCCGTGGGCCCCGTGATGACCATAACCGGCCTGCGCCCGGTGAAAGTGGCTGGCTTTGAAAGCCCCAATCTGAACAACCGCCTGCACGGCAAGCTGTGCGGCGACGGCTGCATGCTGTGCGTGCAGTTTGAAAACGGCGCCACCGGCAAGTTCCTGCCCTGGAACAACGGCTTCCGGCGCAGCCAGGAGGCCATCTGGTACTGCATCTACGGCACCAACGGCCAGATGGAGACGGACCGCTTCGGCGAAGGCTCGAACATGCTGCACCTGTGGATACAGGACAAAGGGGAAGACAGGTATTACAAGCCCGAGTTTGCCGACACCGGCGAGCTGGCCAGGTCTGTCAGCGGCCACGGAGGCTCCGACTTTTACACCATGCAGTATTTTCTGGACGCCATTCTGGGCCGGGAAGGCGGAGAGAACGCCATCGACGTCTATACCGCCGTGGATATGACCATGGTGGGCGTGCTGGGCTACAGGTCCATACTGGAGGGCTCTGCCTCCATCCCCTGCCCCGACCTGCGGATCAGGGCCAACCGGGACGCCGTCAGGCACGACCGCCTGTGCGCCGACCCCCGGGTGGAGGGCCACGGCCCCGCCTGCTCCTGGGGAGACCCGGAGATCCCGGACAGCGTGTACGAAGAGACACGCCGGCAGCAGTCGCGGTGAGGAAACATGAAAAAGATATATCTGACTATACTTATATTAGGACTTGGAATCATGACACACACTTTGTCAGCCTCGGTGTATGACTTTGACGGCACCATTTCCTGCGAGACTCTGGAAGCCTATCTGTCCAGAGCCATAGTGATGAGCGGCATGTGCAACGAGGGCGTGGGCTACCTGGACGAAAACGTGCGGGCCATAACCAACGTAAAGGCCAAATATCTGGGCAGGGCCGCCCTGGCCTGGGCCTGCCCGGCGGATGACGAACGCCACTTTGCCTCCGCCCGGGCAGGGGCGGAAAGGATACACGCCATAGACCCCGACATCATACTCCAGGCCTGCGTGTTCGAAGCCGTGTATTCCTGTAAGAGCCCGGAGGGCATCAAGTCAGGCAGGACCGCAGGGGTAGAAAACATACCCATACCCGCATGGGTGTTCGAAGCCTTCGGCCTGCCTGTGGAAAAGCGCAATTTTGACTATGAGGCCATGCTGTTCCCCGACGGGTATCTGCGGAACATGTGGGCCGACGGCGCCTCCGTGCCGGACGTGACTCAGCAGGAGACCCAGCTGTGGTTTTACTACAGGGCCCGGCGCTATATAGACGCGGGCTACGAATCCATCCATTTCGGCCAGGCGGACCTGGTGGGCTCCCGGGACGAGGGGCGCAAGGTGTGGACACGGCTCCTTACGATGGTGCGGGAATACGCCAGGGAGCACGCCCGCAGGCACTACGTGCTGTGCGACGCCCACTTTTTCGCCCGCAACGCCAAGGTGGGAGACAAATATCTGTGGGACTTTTTCGCCTTTCCCCTGAGGCCGGTGTCCGGCACAGTGCCCTTTGAAGCATATCTGGCCATAGGCCACGGAGACGCGGGCTACAGGACCATGCCCCCGGGCATCCATCCCGCAGGCTGGAGGTGCGACGTGATCCCCCAGCTCTACGAGGTGGACAACTTTTTCGGCGGCATCGACGGCGCGCCCTTCAACAACGTGTGGGGCGCCGACGAGATTGGCTGGTTCGCCAACTGCAGCGAGGAATACCGCAACCGCTGGCTGGCGTATGCGGTGGACTGGCTGAAGGAAAACTCACCCCGGGGCTACATGTCCATGCCCGGGCTGCGCGGCGCCACCGTGCCTTTGGGTGTAGAGCCCCGGCGTGGCGTCACCTACAGGTTCAACACCAAAAGCGACGCCTGCCCCGAAGGCTTCAGCCAGGAGGAGACGGTAAAGGAGATCTTTGCCCGCCCCTTTGAGTGGCTCCCCCTGGGCAGCGTGAAGCCCGAAAAGACCGGACGGAGAGAGCTGCTGGGCTTCAGGCCGGGCAAGGCCACGCTGGACGAGACCTTTGACGCGCCTTATTTCTCGCCCAACACCATATACACCGACGAAGGCCTCGGGCTCCTCTACAAGGCCTACGGAGCCTTCAGCCCCGCCGACACGGCGGCGGCAGCCAAAAAGGAAATAGAGGAAAAGGGAGTGCCCCGAAGGGAGCCCCTGGTGACAGAAGAAGGCCTGAGCTTTACGGGCAGCCAGACCCTGAGCCTCGACGCCCACACCGGCCCCGAGTTCAGCCTGTTCGTCACCCTGCGGCTGGACGACAAGGCCTTTGAGGAAGACTTTATGCTGCTGGGCACCGGAGAGTATTTGCAGAACGGGTATTATATCAAATACTACGGCAAGGACGACCAGCTCTACGGCGAGGCGGCCGACGGCACCGGGGAGCGCCGGGTGGCAGACTTTGCCTATCCCAAAGACGGGCGGGGCCATACCATCGGCCTGATCTGCGACGGCAAGGAGCTGACCGCCTGGCTGGACGGCCGGATCCGCTCCCGGATCCCCTGCGGTCCCATGAAGGAGAGCGGCAACAATCTGAACTTTGGCAACGGCCTGAAGGGCTGCCTGATAAAGGACATGAAGCTCTACAACTACGCCGTGACCG
>JAFZNQ010000037.1 GCA_017552965.1 Abditibacteriota bacterium
GACACGGGCAAGCCCAACGGGACAGAAAAGCGCTCTTATGCTTCTTTCGTCTCTGCTTCAGCCGGGTCCTCCCCATTTGCCTTCTCCGGCGTTGCCGGAGCAAGGAAGAGGCAAACGGGTCCCGCCCGAGATCCCTTCCCCAAAACGGCCAAACGCTTCCGCGTTTGATACGTTGCCGTTTTGGCCGGGATGACGAGGAGTTTTCCTCTGCCCCGCGATACGGCCCCCCCATGCCAGCCCTCTCCGGCGGAGGGCTTAGCGCGTTGCCGGGGTCTGTCCTTCCATTACAGGAGATCTCGAACCTCACCCCGAGAGTGCCTTCACTTTGTTCAGGTCGCCGAGATGACGTCTTTATTCACCGCCGGGCGCCGGTTCCGCCGGGATGACGAGAAGGCTTGCCCCATGTCAAAGCAAAACTCCCCCGGCGCAAATTGACTTTTTCGGAGGATGTGTATATAATAAAGAAGAATTGAAAGGAGCGCACATGTCTTTTTCCGAAACCTATGAGCCCTGGGTCAACGACTACGACTCTGCCGGGCGCCTGACCTTTGAGGCCATTCTGGAGATGCTGGAGAGCATCAGCGCCCATCACTGCATAGCGGTGTCCGACAGCCTTGCCGAGCAGGGCGTCAGCTGGGTGCTGCTGGACTGGCGCGTGGTGATCCTCCGGCGGCCGGAGCAGTTTCAGAGCCTGCAGCTCAGGACCTGGGTGCGATGCTCCTCTCCCGGCAGCGCCACGATCCGGGATTACACAGTGACGGACCGGGAGGGCCGGGAGCTGATCAGGGCCTCCGCCAGATTTGCCTTGGTGGACATGCAGGCTCAGAGGTCTGTCCGCATCACCGAAGAGATCCTCAGGCCCTACGAGCCGGAGGACCGGGCCGTGTTTGACTCGGAGCCGGCGCGCCTGCGGGAGCCCCGATCCTTTGACAGCGAGCAGGAGATAGCCCTGCGGCGCAGCGACTTTGACTTCAACGGCCACGTGCACAACACCCGCTACGTAGAGTATGCCATGGAGGCCCTGCCGGCAGAGGACTACGCCCGGGCCCCATACACGGAGCTGAGGATCGCCTACCGCCGGGCCGTCACCGCCGCCGACCGGATCACTGTAAAGAGGGCCGCCGCAGACGACGGCGTGCGCTTTTGCCTGTATTCCGACGGGGCTCTCTGCGCCCTTGCGGAGCTGAAATAAGGAGGAGGTCACAGCCCCGGCGGACAGTGATCACAAGGACTATATGATGACAAAATACTGCTGCGCCATTCTTGCCTTTCTCGTGATCGCCATAGGAGCGGCGTCTTTGGCTGCCGATCCCGGAGAAGGCATGAGAACGAAATACAAAAAAGGAGCCACCACCATGACCGATCTCACCAAGCCGGGCAAAATAGCCAGGCCCATCATCACCAGCATCTACACAGCCGACCCCTCCGCCGTAGTGGGACAGGATGGACGGCTCTACGTCTACGCTTCCCACGACATGGATCCGGCCCGGGGCTGCGACTTCATGGACCGCTACCACATATTCTCCACCGAGGATATGGTGCACTTCCGCGACGAGGGCGAGATACTGCGCTCCGACGACGTGGAATGGGGCAGGCCCGAGGGCGGCTTTATGTGGGCGCCGGACTGCGCCTTCAAGCGCGGCAAATACTGGTTTTACTATCCCCACCCCACCGACAGCCGCTGGAATGACAGCTGGCAGTTCGGCGTGGCCGTGAGCGACTATCCCAACAAGGATTTCCGGGACATAGGCTACGTCCGGGACGCCGCGGGCCGGGGCATCGGCGGCGACTCGCTGATAGACCCCTGCATCTTCATAGATGACGACGGCGCCAACTATTTCTATTTCGGCGGAGGCGCCATGCCCCGGGGCTGCAGGCTGGAGGACGACATGATCACCGTCCGGGGCCGGGTGCGCCCCATGGAGGGCCTGGAGGACTTTCACGAGGCGTCCTGGGTGTTCAAGCGGAATGGGCTCTACTACATGACCTACTCCGACAACCTGCCGGGCAACAACCGGCTGCGCTACGCCGTAAGCCGGGACCCTCTGGGACCCTGGGAATACAAGGGCATCTATCTGGCCCCCACCGGCTGCGACACCTCCCACGGCTCCGTCACGGAATACAAGGGGCATTGGTACGCCTTTTATCACAATTGCTCCATATCCGGACCGGGCAATCTCCGCTCCGTGTGCGTGGACGAGCTATTCTTTGAAGACGATGGCTCCATCAGACTGGTGGAGCAGACCGACCGGCCCTGCGCCTCTGTGGGTCCCGCCCCCGAAACCGATCCCAGGACCAAGACCTATCCGGCGGCAAAGGCCGTCCGGGAAGGAGAGCTGGCAGCCGCGGACGGCGTGGTCACCGGCTTTGAACACCGGGGGGCGTTCCTGCGCTTTTCCAAGACCGACGGCTATGACGGCGGCAGGGCCGCCCTCTCCATCCGCTACTCCAACGGCACGGGCAAGCTGACCCGGGTGCGCCTTGTGGTGAACTCTGCCGACTGGTCCCTCATCAATCTGGTCCCCACCGAAGGCTGGGAGGACTTTGGCGAGGCCTGCTTCACCGTACCCCTGAAAAAGGGCCGGACCAACACCATAGACATAGCAGGCTTCGACGGAGAGGCGGCCGTAAGGTCCCTCACCGTAGAGCCCCTGGACTAAAGGGAGGCACTTATGAATTTCACAGCGCTTGACAGATATCTGGACACCTTTTACGAAGAAAAGAACGTTCCCGGCGTGGGCTGCGCCGTGTCCATAGGAGGCGAGATAGTCCACCGGCACTTCGCCGGCTTTGCCAACGTGGAGCGGCAGATACCCTTTGCGGAGGACACCCTCTTCAATCTCTATTCCGCCACCAAGTTATCCACTTGTACGGCGGCCATGCGTCTCACCGAGCAGGGTATCCTCTCCCTTGACGCCCCGGCGTCGGACTATATCCCGGAGCTGGGCAAGGTGACCGTGCGCCGGGAGGACGGCAGCGTATCCCCGGCCCAAAACCCCATACTGGTGCGGCACCTGATGTCCATGTCGGCGGGCTTCTCCTACGACAGCAGCGCGAAACCTGTGCAGGACCTGCTCCGGGAGACCGGCGGCAAGCCCACCACCCTGCAGGTGGTCCGGGCCCTGGCAGAGGAGCCCCTGCTCTTCGAGCCCGGGACCCGCTTCCGCTACAGCTTCTGCCACGACGTGCTGGCGGCGGTGATGGAGGAGGCCGCAGGGATCCCCTACCCCGAAGTCCTGAAGAGAGAGCTCTTTGACCCTCTGGGGATGACCGACACGGCCTTCACCCTCAACGACGAGCAGCGAGAGCGGCTGGCGCCGGAATACCACGGCTTTGACGGCAAGACGGGCAAGGCCCGGGAGGTCATAAAGAAGGAAGGGGTCAACATGGGCATGGGGCCACTGTACCGGTCCGGCGGCGGAGGGCTGATATCCTGCGTCCGGGACTATGAGAAGCTGGCGGCCATGCTCTCCAACCGGGGATTGACGGCGGAGGGCCGGAGAATCCTTTCGGAGACTTCCATAGACCAAATGCGGACCTGTCAGCTGGGCCCGGAGGCCATGAAGGACTTTGAGGCTCTGGGAGGCTGGAGCAAGGCGGGCTACGGCTACGGCCTGGGCGTCCGGACCCTGCTGGACCCGGACAGGAACCACTCCCTCAGCGCCAAAGGGGAATTTGGCTGGGACGGAGCCCTGGGCTGCTATCTGCTGGCCGACCCGGCGAGAGGCGTAGGCATATTCTACGCTCAGCAGGAAGGGGGCTCTCCCTGGTACACCTGGCACGGCATGATCAGGAATTACGCCTATGCCGGAGTATTGGGCAGCAATTAGCCTGCATAATAGTGTCAGCAGGCCAAAAATGTGCTATAATTAAAAACGGGCGCGTTACAAACACACCGAATCAAATACTGCAGGAGAAAACCATGAAAAGATCCGAGATCAACAAGCTTTTACGCGAAGCGGCCGCCTTTGCGGACAAAATGAATTTCCGGCTCCCTCCCTTTGCCTACTGGTCACCGGAAGAATGGGCCGAAAAAGGCCATGAGTACGACGAGATCAGAGACAATATGCTGGGCTGGGATATCACCGACTTTGGCAAAGGCGATTTTGACAAGATAGGCCTTTTGCTCTTTACCATCCGCAACGGCAATCTCACCGACAAGAAATACGGCAAGCCCTACGCCGAAAAGCTGCTCATCGTAGAAGTAGATCAGGTGACCCCTTATCACTTCCACTGGCAGAAGATGGAAGACATCATCAACCGCGGCGGCGGAGAGCTGGTGATCAAGCTCTATAACTCCGACGAAAAAGAAGACTTTGCCGACACTCCCGTCCTGGTCAGCTCCGACGGCAGGAATTATGAGATACCCGCCGGCGGCATAGTCCGCCTGACCCCGGGAGAGAGCATCACCCTGAAGCAGGGCCAGTATCACAAATTCTGGGCAGAGAAGGGCAAGACTCTGGTAGGCGAGGTGTCCAAGGTCAACGACGACAGAGTGGACAACCGCTTCTACGAGGAGACCGGGCGCTTCCCCGAGATAGAGGAAGACGAAAAGCCTCTCTATCTGCTGGGCAACGAATATCCCGCAGCCAAGGACTGACATACGCCCGGACGCGGCGGAAAACAAGAGAAATAAAAGCGGCGGCGCATCGGCGCCGCCGCAAGCCTTTTACAGTCTCCTGACGGGGAAATACAGGTATTTCTTGTTGGTCCTGATGCATTCGAATTCCTGCACCGCCCCTGCCAGGTCCATGTGTTTTTGGGTCAGCCAGAGTATCATATCGCCGAAGGCTTCCGGGCCGGTGTTTTCCACCCTCAGATATTCAAATGCGGGGACTGTCCATTTGGTCCACCCTTCCGGGGCCTCGGCGCCGTCCGCGCATTCCGCCCCGGCCAGATACAGGCCCCTCTCATAGTTTTCCCAGGGGCGGAAGGACCGGGAAAAGTCGGTCATGGCGCCCCAGAAGCCCGCAGGCGTTCCGTCGGGATCCTGCTTCATCAGCAGGACCAGCTCTGTAAAATGGTCTCTCACTTCCTGCCACAGCCTCTGAATAAAACCGGGGCCCTCTTCGGTGGAGCCTTCCCTGCCTATGACGGTGAAGGTCGGCTTCGAAAGCCGCTCTATCCTGTTCCCCCCGGGCGTATATGCCGCCGGCTTCAAATAGTCCTCTTTTGATATGCAAGTCATATGCAGGGTCCGCAGGAGCTCTTTGGGGACGGCGGGGACGTCCGCTGCGGAGTGATGATAGTGAAACCCGCATTTTTCCAGCACCCGGGCCGACCTGTCGTTGCCGTCATAGTATCCGGCCCAAAGCTTTTTCAGCCCCAGTTCCAGAAAGGCGTATCTCATGATCTCCCGCATAGCCTCGGGGATGAGCCCCCGGCCCCAGTAAGGCACGCCTATCCAGTAGCCCGCCAGGGCCTCCGTTTCGGGCAGCCCGCCTTCTAAGCCTTCCCCGATCAGACAGCCTGCGCAGCCCACCGGGAGCCCGGTCTCTTTTAACACCACGGCAAAGTTGCCCGGACCGGAAAGTTCGTCCCGGATGACCTGCCGGGAGTATTCCACGCTGGTATGGGGCTCCCAGCCGGCGATGGGGCCTATCCGGGGGTCCCGGGCGTATCTGTACAGTTCTTCTGCGTCGCTTTCTGCCCAGGGCCTGAGCAAAAGCCTTTCCGTTGTGAGTATCATATGCTGCCTCCTTTATCCGTATGCCGGGCGCCGGGCCGCCGGCGGCGGACCCGGCTCAGTATCTGAGGCCCTACTCCCACTCGATGGTGGCGGGAGGCTTGGCGGACACGTCATAGAGCACCCGGTTCACAGGCACCTCCGACAGTATCCGGCGGGATATCTTCTCCAGCAGCTCCAAGGGGATGGGATACCAGTCGGCAGTCATGGCGTCGGTGGACCTGACCGCCCGGAGCACTATGGTCTCCTCGTAGCTGCGGCTTTCGTTCCGCACGCCCACGCTCTTCACCGGCAGCAGCATGCAGAAGGCCTGCCAGATCTTGCCGTAGAGCCCCGCCTTGCGGATCTCTTCGATGAATATGGCGTCGGCGGCTCTCAGCACGTCCAGCCGTTCCACCCTCAGCTCGCCCACGCACCGGACGCCCAGACCGGGGCCGGGGAAGGGATGCCTGTCCACCAGGGTCTCCGGGAGGCCCAGGCTGCGGCCCACGTTGCGCACCTCGTCCTTGAAGAGATACTTCAGGGGCTCCACCAGCTCCAGGTCCATACGCTCCGGCAGGCCCCCCACGTTGTGGTGGCTCTTGATGACGGCGGCGTGCTTGTTGCCGCTCTCCACTATGTCGGGATATATGGTGCCCTGAGCCAAAAAGCCGGCGTCGCCGATCTTGGCCGCCTCTTCCTCAAAGAGCCGGATGAACTCGGCGCCTATGATCTTCCGCTTCTTTTCCGGGTCGGTGACTCCCGCCAGAAGAGACAAAAATCTGTCCCGGGCGTCCACGTATATCACCTTGATGCCCTTGTCCGCAAAGGCCTTGCGCACCTCTTCGGGCTCGTGGAGCCTCATGAGGCCGTGGTCCACGAATATGCAGGTGAGCCTGTCTCCGATGGCCTTGTGTATCAGGGTGGCGGTGACGGAGCTGTCCACGCCGCCGCTGAGGCCGCATACCACCCGGCCGCCGGCGACCTGCTCCCGTATCTCCCGGACAGCCATATCCACGTAGGAGGCGGTAGTCCACTCGCAGCGGCAGCCGCAGACGCGGGTCACAAAGTTGCGGAGCACAGCCTGCCCCTGCTCCGTGTCTTCCGACTCGGGACGGAACGTGAGAGCATAGACCGGCCTGTCCGTGTGTTCGTACACGCCCTCGCCGGCGGCCCGGAAGCCCTCGGGGATCCGGGTGATCTGCGAAGCGCCCATACACACGGAGAGGTCTTGCTTTATGCCCTCAAACAGGGGGGAGCCGGAGCTGTGGGCTATCTGCTTCCGACTGTAGCCGGCGCCCTTTTCCGAGACGCCCTCCCCGCCGAAAAGCCGGGCCAGGGCCAGGGCTCCGTAGCATATGCCCAGCATGGGCACCTGCAGGTCCGCCAGAGCCTTGTCGCAGTCGGAGGCCGAGTATATCTGACCGGGACCGCCGGCAAAGATGAGGCCTTTGGGGTCCTTTTTCCTGATCTCCTCCGCAGGGGTGTCAAAGGGAACTATCTCGCAATACACGTTGCATTCCCTGATGCGTCTGCCTGTCAGCTGTGAATACTGGACTCCGAAGTCCAGTATGACGATGTTTTCCATGTAGGACTGCTCCTTATGTAAAAATATGATTGACTTGTCTGACTGCCCCGGCCCTTATTCGCGGCTCAGGGGCTCCTCGGTGATGCTGCCCGGAGGCAGGGTCAGGCGTTTTGCGGCTCCCCGGTATCTATAGGAGGCCTCCACGGGCTCCGCGCCCGGGTTGTAAAACAGCAGCCTGCCCGGCAGCTCCGCCCCGAAATAATCATGCCCGGGGCTGTAATACACGGCATAGCCCGCCTTTTCCATTTCGCCTGTCACTATACGGGCTATCTCCTCAAAATCGTCGGTGCGCACCACGCGCCCACCGCCCCAGGAAAAGTCGTCAAGGCCCCTGGGAAAGACGATCTTTTCGCACACGTCGGTGCCGTCCACCGCCTTCATGGGCTCCCGGTCCATGACTACGAGCAGGCCTCCCCGGCTGACCCAGGCCATTATGAGCCTGGCATCGGCAGGCTCCAGTATGGTGGCGGGCATGACCATGATGGGCACTCCGTCCAGAGCCCCGTCCCGGAGCATATTTTCATCCACGTAATCGCAGTTGACCATATAGCGGATATTCTCATAATCCGGCCACCAGGGGGCCTCCCCCAGGGTGCAGGCTATATTGGGATAATAGAGCGCCACCGGCATGGGCCTCATGGTCTCCCGCCGCAAAAGCCCCGCGTACCGGGCC
>JAFZNQ010000038.1 GCA_017552965.1 Abditibacteriota bacterium
AACTATGTTGGAAGCAGCTCCGCTTTCTTCGGCCTTCAAAACCGCATAGCCCAGGATCATTGCGCATATAAGCACGACAACCAAAACAGCCAGCCGTTTCATAATAACACCTCACAATAAACTAAAAGAAAAATCTGACGAGTCCAGGAAATGGTTTATCTGGATAGTTTGACCATCACTGATTCTGAAGATACGAAAATAAACCGCGTCTTCAAAGTAATCATTGAGCGAGTCATAAGGCCCCCACCCGCAGGTCACATCATAGTATTTGCCGCTGTAAGTATTTATTTCGTGATCTATAAAATTCGCAAGCTCGGGGTGGCTGTCACTTCCGCCCTGATATGCTGTCGCTTCCTGTAACAGCTGAATACCATAATACTCACCGTTAAAATAACCATACAAAGCGCAACCATTATATGCGTATGGAAAGTTTACCCACAAATTTCTTTTCAGAGCAAATGACTGTGTTCCGCCTGTAACGCCTTGCAAACTTAAAGTCTTGTTGAACATTTCTGCCCAGGTCCCACATCGCCCGTTACGGGTCTGCAGAACATCGCCGGTACTATTGGTATTATCGGCGCCGTTTTTCCAGTAAGTAATGGGCGCTCCACCGTCTATTCTGCGTATATCAAGGGTAGCGTATTTGCCAAATATCCTGCTGAATATCTCATCCTTTTCGAATGGCATAAGCCCCTTAGCTGCCTCGCAGCCCAGGTCTATCAGGGTGTGGTAGTTGTTATCGCCAGTCAGGCTGCCGCCTATGGTATAGACCTTGTGCTTGGTACGGAAGGTGTCGAGCCCCACAGTCAGATTTACGCACACGGTCTCCGAATTGATAACGCTCATAGTGTCCCCGGGACCTATATCGTGTTCGAGATCCGCCTCATACTCCCCCGAGTTGTTTGCGTTGCCGATCAGGCCGGTTCCGAGATAATCATACATTCTTACGTTTACGCCGTAGCCATAGGAAGACAGGTTTGAATTACCGACAGCCTTGAAGGCCGCTTTTTCCAGGGAAAACTGGTCGCCCGTGTGAAATACGAAAGGACGGTTCTTATCACCGCCGGTATATCCTATAACGTCGGAATTGATCCAGTCCTCATTCTCGTCGATCTCCCATTCCCGGTCCGGATATACGCCAATATTGTGGGTCCAAAAGCCTTTTATGTTCCCCGTTCCCGTCATGGGACTGTCTATATATTTGAGATGCGCGACAGAGACGTCGTTGAACATCAGCTGCTTTTGGATCATCGTTGTATTATTCACGGAAAGGGTAATGTATATCGTGTCGGCGGAATTATAAGAGGCAGGCCGCTTGTAATAGATCTTTTGGGGCGTGCCGTCCGCGCCATAGGTCCATTTCTTCACGCACCAGGAGCCCGGGTCCTCTGTTATTTGGTCCTGACAGGTACTATCCAAGGTATAAATGTGAATCGGAGCCCATTCCAGGCAGGGGCAGCGTCCCTAACCAACTGACAGATATACCGCATACGTTTTCATGCGGGAAATCCGCAGGTATAGCGGTCAGGTCTATTTCGTATACTTCATCCGGATACAGACTGATGGTCCCGGGTTCTTCGGCCAGATCTATTGCCCAGATGTCAAGATTAAAGACTTCGAGGGTATCCGTGACGTTTGACTGTGTCGGAGAGCCGAGATCCGTGACTGTGAGCGAAGTGGGATAATGTCCGGGATCAACGCCGACGGCATTGCCGCTGATACCAAAGCTGGCTATATCGCCGGAGCTCTGCCCTGTCATGTTTGCAATGATCGGACCGTCGGCCGAGACTCCGGAATATGTGATGTTATAAGTGGAATCGTTGCTCCAAAGAGAATAGACCCCCTGATCCGAGACAAAATAGTCCTTGTCCTCAAAATCAACTCCGAGGTAATAAAAGGATGTTCCTATGGGGATCACCAAATTGTATGTCTGATCCAATGACGGAGTCTTATAAATATTGCCGAAGACCGTGACCGGATCGTGATCGCAGTTTACGCCGGGGGAGGACAGATGAAACCTGATATTGCCGCCGGAGCCGTCCATGGTGGGAGCCATGCCCGAAGCAAAGACGCAGGAAGTAATGAAGAACATGCACAGGCATGCGAAGATATACAGCGCGAGTCTTGAGGACTGCGCTTTTCTCCGGCCTGTTCCCGGTCTGCCGGCAGGCGGGGAACAGATCGTCAAGCTTTTCATATGAGCCTCCATATTAATACAGATATTTAATTATAACATAAAAAAACTAAAGTGTCAACTCTGTTGAAATTGTTTTCAGAACAAGAGCGGATCATAAGACAAAGGCATATATCACTCTGTGTTTATTCCGTATAGACAGGCTCTCTGGAGGTGTCGCTGTCAAAGTCCCAGGCGTTGCTGTTGTAGTCGGGCAATATCACGTTCACCCGGGGATCCACAGGATCGACGCAAGCCTGCCGCCGGAGAAAGCAGCAGACCGCTCTGTATTATAAAAGCCAGGCTATATACCGTGCTTGGCGGCGGAAAGGGTCTTGTATATCGCATAGGTTTCCATATACCTCTCGTGCATATCCGGCCGTGGCAGATATTCCGCCTTGGGCTTGATGAGGATCTCCCGGGCAGACTGCAGGCTGTCAAAGGCGCCTATGGCGGTCCCGGCCAGCATGAGGGTGCCCACGGT
>JAFZNQ010000039.1 GCA_017552965.1 Abditibacteriota bacterium
ACAGACAACAATATACTCAGATGGTCAACGACGCCATTGAGGCCGAAATAAGGCGGTATCCTGCCGGCTGGCTGTGGATACATGACCGCTGGAAGCAGGATTGATCCCGAGACCCGTACGAAAGTACGGGTTTTGCGTTTTTTGCGGGCGTTGGTCCCGTTTTTGGTGTATAATAATACTGTAATACTTTTTCGGAGGATAGCCATGAAAAAAGCCAAGAGATTGAAGAGGATCGAGAAAAGACTGGTCAAGCTGCACAGAAAGCTGAGCGACATAGATGCGAGACTGAAGGATATCCTTAGCCTGATGGATGGCGGCGAGTGCACCTGTCACGGCTGCTATGACGAAGACGATTATGACTATGACGACGCCGATGAGATCATTCTGGACGACGAAGAAGATGACGAGCTCTTAGACGACATCGACGACGAAGAAGAAGAGGAAGAAGAGGATGACGAGGACGACGACGAGGAGTCCGGAGAAGACCTGTAGGCCCGCTGCCCGGCGCATATACTGCGGAGACACATGACAGAGAGAGAACGATTTCAGCAAGCCCTGCATTTTCGCAGGCCCGACAGGCTGCCGGTGGTCGAGTGGGCCACCTGGTGGGATCTGACCATAAAACGCTGGGAAAAGGAAGGACTGCCCGAGGGCCTTCCTTATCCCGACGGCATCAGCGACTATCTGGGGCTGGACAGGCTGCGGCAGGTGTGGATAAACGCCACCTCGGCGGCCACCCCCCTGCATCCCGAGAGCAGAGGCGTCTATCCCTTTGTCATCAGGGACGAAGCCGATTATGAGGCAGTGCTGCCCACCCTGTATTCGGACGAGGTCCTGACCCGGGAGACTCTCGAAAGGATGAAAAAAGAGCAGTCCGAAGGCGCTGCCACCTGGATCACCCTGGAGGGCTTTTTCTGGTTCCCCCGGAGGCTGCTGGGAGTAGAAGCCCATATGTATGCCTTTTATGATCAGCCCGAGCTGATCCGGCGCATCAACGGGGATCTGCTGGCATACAACAAAAGGGTGCTGGAACGGGTGTACGACTATTTTACTCCGGATTTTATGACTGTGGCCGAGGATATGAGCTACAATCACGGAGTCATGTGCAGCAAGAAGCTCTTTGACAGCTTCATCGGGCCCTATTACCGCCGGCTGACGCCCCTGATCAGGGAGCGCGGCACGGTCCCCTTTGTGGACAGCGACGGCGATATCACCGACCTGGTGGGCTGGATGGAAGAAGTGGGCGTGGAAGGCTTCTTGCCCCTGGAGCGCATGGCCGGAGTGGACGTGGCGTCCCTCAGAAAACAGCACCCCCGGCTGCGTCTGCTGGGAGCCTTTGACAAGACCGTCATGGAAAAGGGCGAGGAGGCTATGAGGGCAGAGTTTGAGAGACTGCTGCCGGTGATGCGGCAGGGCGGCTTTGTCCCTGCGGTGGACCATCAGACTCCGCCTCAGTGCAGCCTGGAGAATTATATGATATACAAAAAGCTGCTTTGTGAATATGCCCTCAGAGCGGTGGAGCAGAGCGTGTAGTATGGAGACACACAGTATGAGACATTTGATATGCCTGCTGGCGCTGGCTGTTGTTTTGGGCGGCTGCGCCTGGGCAGTGGACAGACACGATCCCAACCAGAAAAACGAGACTACCACTTTTCAGGAAGCGTCGCCTTACAGCGACAGGATCGACATCAAGACCGACGCCGTGATGGTGTACGGCATCGGAGGCTGCGAGGAAAGGCTGGCCAAGTGGAAGGAAAGGGGATACATCACCCACCTGATGACCGGAGTGGCCTGGGGCGACTATCAGGATTTTTTGTTCGGCAAGTGGGACGGAGTCAATCACGAGGATGCCGGACAGAAGGACAGGAACGGCAATGAGATCAACCACGGTCCCACGGTGCCCTATATGGTGCCCGTCAGGTCCTACGGCAAATATCTCTGCGAAGGAGTCAAAAAAGCCATAGACGCCGGCGCCGAAGCCATATTTCTGGAGGAGCCCGAGTTCTGGACCCGGGCCGGCTACAGCGAGGCCTTCAAGCGGGAGTGGCAGGACTATTACGATGAGCCCTGGCAGGCCCAGCATACCTCGCCGGACGCCATGTACCGGTCCAGCAAGCTGAAGTATTATCTGTATCGCAGAGAGCTGAACGAGGTATTCAGCTTTATCCGCGAATACTCCAGGTCCATCAATAGGGACGTCAAGTGCTACGTGGCCACCCACTCCATGATCAACTATGCCTGGTGGGGCATCATCTCCCCCGAAGCCTCTCTGGTGCAGATAGAGGGCTGCGACGGCTATATAGGGCAGGTGTGGACCGGGACCAGCCGGACTGCCAACGTGTATAACGGGGTGCAAAAGGAGCGCACCTTTGAAAGCGCCTTTTGCGAATACGGCGTGCTGGACAATCTCATCAGATCCACCGGCAAGCGGATGTATTATCTGAACGACCCTGTGGAGGACAACCCCAATTATTGCTGGGAGGACTACAAGCAAAACTACGAGTCCACCCTGGTGGCGTCGCTGTTGTGGACCGACGTATATCACTATGAGGTCATGCCCTGGGCCAGCCGCGTGTTTACCGGCTCTTATCCCGCCAGGAACCTGAACAGCCTGGGCCCCGGCGAGAACGCGGCGGACATCCCCAAAGAGACTATTCCCGAGACCTACGCCGCGGAGCTGATGGCTATCAGCATGGAGCTCAACAAGATGAACCAAAAGTCCATCGAGTGGGACTGCGGCACCCTGCAGCTGGGCATCCTGGTCAGCGACACCATGATGTTTCAGCGTATGGACCCCAATCCCTCCGACAGCGCCTTCGGCAGCTTTTTCGGCATGGCCATGCCCCTTATCAAGAGAGGTATGCCCGTAGCTCCGGTGCAGCTGGAAAACGTGAACATCAAGGACTACCTCAAGCCTTACAAGGTGCTGTTCGTCACCTATGAGGGCATGAAGCCGCCCAGAGAGGACATACACACGGCTCTGGCGGACTGGGTAAAGGACGGCGGAGTATTGGTGTTTGTGGATGACGACCGGGATCCCTACAACAAGGTCAAGGAATGGTGGAACTCTGACGGCAAGAGCTACTCCTGTCCCCGCAAGCATCTCTTTGAGGTGTTGGGAGCCAATGATACAAAGGGCGCTCAGAAGATAGGCAAGGGCACCCTGATATATTCAAAGGAAAGTCCCGCCGCCCTGAGCCATGACAAGAACGGCGGCGAGACCTTTGCGAAGATCGCCAGGGAGGCCGTGCTGGCTGCGGATATGGACTGGAACGAGACCAACTATTTCCTCCTCCACAGAGGCCCCTACGTCATAGCGGCAGGACTGGATGAGACCGAGCTGACGGGAGTCAGGACCCTGACCGGCAGGTTCGTCAACATATTTGACCCCTTGCTCACCGTCATGAATTCGGTGCAGCTGACCCCGGGCTCCAGATATCTGCTGAAGGACCTGGGCAAGCTGGACAAGACCAAGGCCTGCGTGTTGGCCTCCTCTTCCAAAATAGCCAGAGAGAGGGGTATGACAGACAGGATCACCTTCACCACCGAAGGCCCGGCGGGCACCACCTGCGCCACCCGTCTGCTGCTGCCGAAAAAGCCTGTCAGGCTGGAAGCGGAAGGCGTGGAGGTGCTGAGGGCGGAATGGGACGCCATAAACAGCACCTATCTCCTGGTGTATCCCAACGAAGTCGATCCGAGGACTATCAGCGTGTTTTGGTAGGATGAACGCGGACCGGGGCCCCTGCGGGCCCCGTTTTTTGCGCGCGGTCTCTTTGTCCCGCGCAATATAATGTCATTTCGCCGCCAAGCCGTAAGGCTTGGGGGTAAGAAATCTCCCTTGTGAAAGAAATGCGAGCCTCCGTTAAAGACAAGCCCAATGGAACAAGAAGGCTCACCGGTAGCGGAGATTTCCGTGATTCTTTTTTTGGGGGGACTTCTTGACATATGGTTTTACTTATGGTATGATTAAAGTAATTATAAGAATACTTCGCAGAACGATTTCTGCGTAATAAATTAGGAGAATGGCTATGAAACATTCCTGCGAAATGGTGTCCGCCGTGTCAAACGCACGCGCCCAATGGAAGTATGCGTATTGCTTGCTGGCAGTATTCCTGTTGCTGGGCTGCTCCTCTTTGTGTGTCTCCGACACGCTCTATGTGCCCAACTATGATCCCGATGTCAGCAACCTCTCTCTGGCCCTCAACGGAGGTTATCCCTTCACTCTGTTTGCCAACAACCGCTATGTGAATTCCTCCGACGGCAATATCAACTTTGTCGTGCCCGTAACCGGTTCTATTGCTACTCCATTAAGGCAGCAAAAGGGGCTGCGACCAAAGCCGAGACGTTTTCATTGATGTGGAAGAAGATACAGACATGCCATTTAGAGTTGTTGGATGGTCGTGTGCTGACCTATTGGGGAGACGGAAACGACACGCCGGATATTCACTGGACTACCGATGAGTTTTTGACTTCCAGGCACGGCCGATGTCATCATTGGATGTTGTTCTTTGTGGATCTTCTGAGAAGCCAGGGGATAGACGCAAACTATAATGACAATGAGCCTTTTAGTATATTTCCGAACCCCAATAGACAGTATGAGTATATACACGGTCATGGTGTTGTTTTCTCTGACAGCGGCATAGTGCGCTCTGTAAAACTGGAGCAGAAAGCTTCACGTTATCAGGGAGGCGGTCATCCAGATCTGGCAGATTTTCAAGACCATGTGATCAATATCTATGACGGCAACTATTACGACGCGACTTGCGGCGCAGGGCCTTATGAAGAAAGCCAATCCGGCTTTTTGCAATATCTGCGGGAAAACGTCCGTATCACGTCCGGAGACTTGGTGTGCCAGGGCGATAATCTGGTCATAGAAGACTTTTATTCTTCATATTACCCAATAAATGAATAACAGGAGTGCAGAAATGAAAAAAGGCTTGATATACAGCGTTATTATTCTTGTTTTGCTTTGCAGCGTGAGCTATTGCCTGGAGCCGCCTCAATGGCAAACAGCGAGACTGAGAGATATTGACCCCGAGAGCGTAAAAACCATAAGGGATATCGTCGGAGAAGGGGCATACGCTAAGTATATGGATCTACAGGATCCTTTTGCCAACGAAGGCTGGTCAATAAGAAAATATCTTTTGGGGGATGTGCAAAGCGAGATAACTTTTGCCCATCCCGAGATATTGGACAGACTGGAGCCAGTTTACCTTATGGCGGTGCCCGACGAAGTCGGCAAAAGGATCACCGCCGGCAGGAAAAGCGTACATGTCTCTGATATATATACGGGTATCCCCGACTATTTGATGGGCTTGTACAGAAACGATGAATACTACAGGTCCCAAATCTATTCGTATAATATGGATATCGACAGATCGCGGCTGGTGGAAGTGAGTCAGACCTACGAAACGAAAGACGACGGACTCCTGTATTACAGATACAAGGGCTCAAACTATATTTGCGAGATCGACAAAGAAATTGAAAAAGTGGTCCGGAAGCTTCCTGTTATCCAGAAGGCCGTCCTTCACGGGCGTTTTGAATGTATATTGTATGACGCTTCACGATACGGAGCCAGATATTATCAGCCCTGTTTTCTGACGGTGGTAAAGGATAACGGCAGGATCATATGGTATGACAGCAGTTCGGAACTGGGCGACGTTGCCATCACGGATGACGGCAGATATATGATCTCTACGGTAGAAGGTGAGTTTTACGTAACGGTGACCGGGGACAGGATCATTGCCGAGAGCTATACTCCGTTCAGCAGAGGCTACATGAACAGTTTGCAGGTGGGAAAATGGCATCTTATGCCCGTAAGCTGCAGGATCCTGACGGACAACATCGTCCGGTTGGAATATGAGGATGGTTATATTCAGCATTGGCGTGTGCGTCTTTCCGATGAAGATATGGAAAAGAACACTGTTAAGAGAAATAAGATCTATGAATCAAAAGGGCAAGAGCCCCCCAAGTCGAATGCTGCGCAGATGCATACTATATGGTCCAACGGAAAAGGAAACGAAGACGGCTTCGCCCGCTCCTACAAAGGATTGCGTATAATGAAGGCGTGGGATTATCATGAGAGCGAAGTCGAGCCGGTTTACGAAGACATGATAGACATGAGCAAGATGAAGGATGCCGAGGTCTCCGACGTGATCCCTGTTGCCCTTGTTGCCGACCCGGTTGTTGCGTCATCAGGCGATAAGACAGGAAAAGGTGATCCGGGGCTCTTAGCCCGGCTGATTGCCAGGGTAAAGGGTTTCTTCGCCGGGCTGTTGGCGTAAGACTGCAGAATAAATGAAGCAAAGCGGGTCTCCGGCGAGACCTGCTTTTTTTGTCCCGTTCATTTTAACGTCATATCGGCGACAAGCCGTAAGGCTTGGGGGTAAGAAATCTCCCTTGTGAAAGAAATGCCGGCTTCCGCACACGGACAGCCAGAGCGGGACAAAGAGGCAAACCTGTGACGGAGATTATCGGTAGATTTTTTACGGGACTGCTTAACATATGGTTTTGAATACTGTAATATAAAAATGTGGATATTAACAAGCCACAGCGATTTCTGCACGACTAAAAAATGATGCATTATACGACGCAACATGTGGTTCCGGGCCATACCCCAATACATATTTGGGATTTCGCCAATACTTGCGTGAAAACTGTGAAAAACACGTTGGCTCGTTAGTGATCCCGGGGAGTCAACTGGAAGTTGAGGACTTTATAATATTACCATATATGGGAGTTTGACGATGAAAAAGATCTGCAGTATTGTTTTTGCTGTTCTCGTTACAGTAATCGGATCGACCTCTTTGTTTGCCGATTGCAGAACCGATCTGGATTTATATATTTCAAAAGGGTTGGATAAACAGATCGCTCGTTATGATATGAATGCGCTTCCGGATTACTTGCTGAATGTTTACGAAGATGATTTTTATCACTCCGTGATCACTGTTCACACTAAGGATATCGATAAAGCCAGGCTGATATTGGTGACTAAAAAGATAAACTACCCCAAAGCAGAAAAGCTGACTTACACATATCGCCCCGACACCTTGCTTGGCGTGATCGGAGACAAGATCGACAGCGTGGTCAAGGAATTAACGGCAGTCAAAGAATGCGATCTCGATAATGATTTTCACTACACGAGATACGATGCAGAAAAATATGCCCGGGAGGTATATGACGATTCGTTCCTTGCGGTCATCACATACAAAGGGAGAATAATATGGTATTGGAACGAGGAAAACATTCCCGACGCAAAATTGCTTCCCGACGGGAGATTTATGATCGTGACCTCCGATAGCGCCTTTTATATCACCGAGATGAAAGACAGACTGGTAGCAGAGGTATATTCCGGTACCAGAATAATTTGGAGGGGAAGCAAGCATACCGGATATTCAGGTATTCAGCATCCAAAGGTGGAGATCCTGACCGATAACGTATTGCGTCAGTCCTACTCTGATCCCGATGGTATTTGCGTTGAGCACTGGAAGATCAGGCTTACAGAGGAAGATGTGACCAAAAATATCGACGCCTTCTATGAGGATGAGCACGATAAATATGGCGTAAGAACACCTCTTGGCAGTGGCATCAGGGCTCTGTTATGGTGCAATGACGGTAAGCTGGAAGGAACACCGACCCGAAATTGGCTGAAAACAAAAACACGGCAAAATATGTGGTGCTACCATGAAGGCGGAAAAGAGCCTGCTGCCGACAGTTATGATGGGATAAGTATGGAAAAGACACTCATGGTTTCCGGAAAAGCTCCTTCCCGACTGCCCGGGGCTTCGAATCCTGTTTCGGATCGCCGGACATCCCTTGCCCGGCTGATAGCGAAGGTGAAGGACTTCTTTGCCGGGCTGTTGGCGTAAGACTGCCGAAAAACGAACCAAAGCAGGTCTCGATGGGGACCTGCTATTTTTTGTCCCGTTCATTTTAACGTCATAATGCCCCACAAAATCTCACGATTTTGCGGGGACCCCGCGATTCGGCGGTGAGGACGCTCGTCCTCACCGGTAAGATATCCCGAACAATAGAGCCGCCGGCCTTCGGTCACGGACAAGCCAGAGCGGGACAAAAGCATGCCATTCGCGGGCGCGAAGCGCCCGCGAATGGCATATTAAAAAATGTGCTTCGGCAGGCGCAGCGCGCCTGCCGAAGCACTCCTTCCGGAGCAGTGGTATTTTCATTCCCCGGCGGTGAGCCGGCGTCGTTCCGGGGCTGTTCGGCTCGTTTGTTCGAGATTTCTTACCCCCTGTGCCCTGCGGCACAGGCGGCGAAATGACGTGATAATGACCGCCGGAGATCACAAACCCGGCCTGCTCCGGTCGGGCGGTCCGTTTTCCTCTGCAAAGCCGCAGGCTTTGCAGAGGAAAACCCTTATCGTCATCCCGTCCCCGGGCCCGCAGGGCCCGGGGACGGGATCCCCTTTGAAAGAAATGCCGGCTTCCGCACACGGACAGCCAGAGCGGGACAAAAAGGCAAACCTGTGACACAGATTTCCGAAAAATATAGTATTTTTTGGATCGCTTGACTTGCTGGTTTTTATACTGTATAATATAATTGTAATTTGATTCAACGACGCAGAGAAATTGCTCTGCGTAATATTAAGGAGGATGTGTTATGATACTTAGAATTATCGCGCCGGGTTCGACGATGGTCAAAGTAACAAGCAGATGGAAAGCATGGCGTATATTGGCAATGTGCCTGTTGCTGCTCTGTTGCGCGTCTGTGTGTATGTCCGATGTTGTCTATGTGCCCACAAATGATTCAACTGGTTGCAACCTTGCGATGTCCCTCTATGGAGGCTCGCCTTTTACTCTGTTTGCCAACAACCTTTATGTGAATTCCTCAGACAACAATAACAATGTTGTCCTTCCTTTGAACGGCTCTGTTTCCACTCCCTATGCCTTCAATGATATAGACTATCTGCTATTCACGGATCCTATGACCGGATTGGTCTCATACACCCCATCTTCCAACGGAATTATCTATAATTATTATTTGAATATCATTGGTCATCCCCGGATATCCCGGACTAACGCTTATTCCAGCCCCGGTATAACTCCGGGTCTGTCAGGCAACTTCCAGTATGTTCCTGCCGGGAAGTATGATCTGATATACAAAGTGACCGATGAGAGCACCCTTTCCTCCGGATATGAGGGCGATGTGAAGGACGCGCCTTTTGAAGCGCCGGTAAAAGTGTATGTCGTGGATCTCAAAGAGCAAAGCAAATCTGTGTATATGAGGCAGGATGACGTATATCGCATAGACCTGTCCACTGTTCCTGCTGCTTTTCCTCATGAGAATATCTGCTATATATCTGTGACCTGGTCCGGTATGACTTTGCCCGGGCAGCCCTCAGTGTCGGATCTCTATACCGACGCGGCTTGCCTTACGCCCATCCAGTCTGATGCCCCGTATGGAATGAGTAAGACCTGGCAGGTGGACAGCGTTCCGCAATATATATATTTTAAAATGCCTTCCGCCGGATACAAGGATATTTGGATCGATTTTAACGTATATGATTCCGTTCAGACGATAAATCTTGCCCACAGGTATCTTTACTTCACGAATACCGTCCTTTATTGCCACTCAGCCGAGAAATATATTCCGCTCAGTGATTATGTTATGGGATATTACAGCTCTTTTTCCGGCGGTATCTGGAATGACAGAGAGGCTGTTGGCGGCAATATTTTAGACGGCTTTGCTTATGAAGAGTATCCTTATCAAAATATACTCGGCATTAATGACAAAAACGTTCCTTTTGTGGTAAAGATGGGGGACACGCTCAAGTTTACAACTCTGGAGCTGGCGGATACGGGAGCGAATATCTATAACGGAGATACTGATTATATCACCGGCGCGGGAAATGAATATACCTTTAATTCCAGTCATTTTGATACCACGGCTTATAACGGCTACAATATTCTCAGCTGCCGGAGCAATATGGAGAGCATACAGGCCGTTTCAAATACGGTGGATGTAAAGTATCTGTCTCTGCCCTGGAAGGTGACCACCTCCGGAGGCTCCAATATAGCGGCAGGTTCCTGCGATATCAAAGTATATGTACCCTTTAACACTCCCTTAGAGAGTAATAGTCCTTGCTTAAAATATAATTGTTTAACAACCCATCCTACGGGCATATTTGAATCTCTGCTGAATATCTCATGCAAGGCTGCCTCTGGCGCTTCCATCCAATCTGAGGTCTTTGACTTGTTGTGGAAAAAGGTCCAAACAAACAATATAGAACTGTTGGATGGCAGGACCTTGACTTATTGGGGAGCCGGCAACAATACTCCGGGCGAACATTTTACTACCGATAAGTTATTGGAGAAAGGGGATGGACGCTGTGGTCATTGGAAGAATCTTTTTGTGGATCTTTTGAGAAGCCAGGGTTTGAATGTGGGTTATAGTGACTGTGAGGAGTTCCAAATCGGACCGAATCCAGACCGGAGTTTTGTTTATGATGATGTTGAAGGAAAGGTGATGTGGCATTTCGGTACTGACTGGGATATAGTTAGACTGAAGCAGACTGCTTCCCGCTTTCAGGGTGGTGGTCATCCCAACAGCGGTGACTTTCAGGATCATGTAATAAACATATATGACGACAACTATTATGACGCCACCTGCGGCGCCGGACCATATACAGAAAACATGAGCGGCTTTACAAACTACCTGCTGGACAATGTTGCCATAAAAGTTGGGCAGAATACTTACAGCGGCGATGATCTTCAAATCATCGATTTTGACTCGTCATATTATAGTTACCCGATAATGCATTAGGAGAGAAAAATGAAACGATGTCTGATCATATATATCTTATTGGTTCTTGTTGCGGCAGGTGCAGGCTTTTGTCAGACGTACAGTGTATTTGATGACCACAAAAAACCACGTTCATTAAAGGAATACTATGGGGAAGATCAGTATAATAAAATGCTTACTGCAGACGATCCTTATGCAAATGAGGGGTGGTCTATGTTGATTTACGGGATGGATCCCGGCCTTTATGAGCCCATTCCTCCTGAAATAATCAGAAAAAGAAAGATCGTTCCTCTGCTTCGTGTGCCGGATTATCTGGAAGGTGTTTTCAAATATGAAGGCGAAGGCTTGTATACTTCTATAGTTTATTCCTACAACCCTATTCTGAAAAACAGCAATTTTGTGCAGGTGTATCAAAACACTACCATACATACGAACGGCAAACTGTTTTATGAATATTGTGGAGACAGTTTTGTAAATGAAATAGATTCCGACATCGACAACGTTATCAAGACGTTGCCCGTTGTGCAGAGGGCTATCTTGCACGGCCGTTTTGAATGCACGCTATATGATGCCAGCCGTTATGGCGCCAAATATCATCATTGTTGCCTTTTGACTGTGGTAAAAGACAACGGTAAAATAATATGGTATGACCGTGGCCATGAGCTGGGTGACGTGGCGATAACGGAAGACGGCAGATACTTTGTCTCTACTGCCGGAAGCGACTATTACGTTACTGTGACTGACGAAAGGATCATTGCCGAGGTGTATGGGGGAATAAGAAGGTTTGGCCATCAAGTCAACGCGCCAATCCAAAGGCCTGTCTCCTGCCGTATCCTGACAGACAATATAGTGCGTCTGGAATACAAAGACGGTTGTGTGGAGCACTGGCGGACGCACATAGGCGAGGATGCCGTTCTGAAGAACAAGGAGAAATGGGATACGTATTACGAAAAATACGGAATAAAGGACGGTCGCATAGGCGGAAGCAAACACCTTATCTGGTGTAACGGTGTGGGCAAAGGTTATGCATACAAAGGAAGTGAGGAGTCCTGGGAATACAGTGAAAACGGAGAAGAGCCGGTATATGAAGGAATGAAAGACATGAGTACTATGAAGTATGCCAATGCCTCCCACAGTCTCCCGTCGGCAAAGAGCGCCGGCGTTCCTGCAGGGCAGACGGCCAAGGCGACGGCGAACAAAGACAGTGACGCGGCAGCGCCGGGCCTTTTTGCCCGCCTGTTCGCCAGGATAAAGGGCTTCTTTGCCGGGCTGTTTGCGTAAGCCGGGTATAAAAAAGCAGCGCAGGTCTCGACCGAGACCTGCATTTTTTGCCCCCAAAATCTGCGATCTTGCGGGGATCCCGATGAGAGCCAAGCCTGCCGGCTTGGGCCGACGGTCAATTTTCACGTCATCTCGGCGGTGAGGGCTTGAAGGGCCCTCACCGGTAAGAGATCTCCTGTAGTGGAAGGACAGACTTCCGGCAGGGCATCATGCTCACCGCCGGGCGAGAGAGAATGAAAACCGCTTTTCCGGGCTATTCTGACCCCGCTTGTACGGTCGTTTCCCTTTGCCGCCTCCGGCAAAGCCGGAGTAAGGAACGCGGCAAAGGGAAACGGCCTGGATCTCAAAGCGCAAACGGCCAAACGCCAAGGCGTTTGACATATGCCGTTTATGCAGAGATGACGCAGGTGGAGGCCGAAAACTGCCGGGGTGACGCGGGGCTGCCGGATTGCGTCCGGAGATATACTTTTCCTGCCGGATATGGTATAATAAACAAAACCATATGTGAAAAGGATGCATCATGCAAATCAACAAGACGGATGACGGCCTTTTTGTCCGTGGCCGGTTTTCTCCTGCTGCAAAATGGCTGTGCGCTTCCCGGGAGCCCCGGGTGGATACCCTGCCCAACACCGCGGGCTGGGGCACTGTGGGCTCCTACGAACTGGTAAACGAAGACAAGGACGAAGACAGATCGTATATATTTGTCAGGGATTTTGACCTGCAGGACGCTCCCGCGGAGGGTTCCCTCACTATCTGCGCTCTGGGCTATTATGAAGTGTATCTGAACGGGAAAAAGCTGGGAGACAGAGCGCTCTCCCCGGGCTTTACCGTCTATCACAAGAGAGGCCTTTTCAACACCTACGACCTGACGGGGCTGCTGCAGCGGCGCAACCGGCTCACCGTGATGACAGGCAACGGCTTTTACAACCAGAGCACTCCGGACACCTTTGGCTTTCACAACGCGCCCTGGAGGGCAAAGGCCAGGTTCATATGCGAGCTCACGGTGACCTGCGCCGGCGGCGAACGGGAGACCATCGTCAGCGACGGTTCTTTTGTCATGCATCCCTCCTTTATCGTGTATCAGAATATCCGTTCCGGCGAGACCTTTGACATGAGGCAAAAGCAGTATTGCGGCGAATATATGGGGCCGGTGTCCGGCTGGGAGCAGGCCGTGGACGTCAACGAATACGATGATTTTGCTCTGGACAACATCACGGAGGAAGCCATGCCCCCCATCCGGAAATGCGGCTTTGTGGAGCCCTGCGCCATAGGGGGCGACGATCAGAGATGCGTGGTGAAGTTTCCGGTGAATATGACCGGCTGGATCAATATCAGGCTGAAGGGCGAAAAGGGCAGAGAGGCTGCGCTCTTGTTTGTGGAGAGGGATCCCTTTGAGTGGCACGCTCCCGATCTGAAGCCCGAGCACATCAATCAGTTTCACGTGCGCAAGGAGTTTCAGACCTGGCGTATCATCCTGTCGGGAGAGGAAGACGTGTGCGAGCCCCATTTCACCTATTACGGCTTTCAGTATGTGGTGATCACCGGCCTGGGCTATGTCCCCGAGCTGCGGGATATAAGAGGCATATTTGTGCACACGGACCTGCGGCCCGTGTTGGACTTCAGGTGCTCGGAGCCTATACTGAACCGTCTGCACGGCCTGGTGCCCCGCACCTTTCTCAACAACTATCACTCCATCCCCACGGACTGTCCCCACAGGGAAAAGAACGGCTACACCGGCGACGGCTGGATCACCTGCGAATACGCCATGTATAATTTTGACATGAGAGAGGCCTACAAAAAATGGCTGGCGGACATAGCGGACGATCAGCAGCCCGACGGCAATTTGTCGGGCATAGTGCCCAACTGCGACTGGGAGACCTGCAACAAGAGGGTGTTTGACATTCTCTGGAGCGGCGGCGGCATGATGCTCATGAAGCACTACAACGACTTTTACGGCGACAGAGAGCTGCTCTCCTATATGTGGGAGCATCTGGAGCGCTATATGGACTACGTGGACGCCCGGACAAAGGATTGCCTCTCCAACGTGGCTTTTCTGGGCGACTGGCTGGAGCCGGGAGCGGATTTCGGAGTCCGGAGGACCGATCCGCCCCTGACAAACGGCGTTCTTTATACCGCCTACAACCGCATCATGGCGGAGTTTGCCAAGGAGCTGGGCCGGGACGCCGGCAAGTGGACCCGGCGGGCGGAGACGGCCCGGGCTGCGGTGTGCGCCAAATACTTCCCCTCGGAGGAGGCTCTGTGTGACTGCAGCCAGACGGCTCTGGCCATCGCTCTGGAGCTGGACATCCTGCCGCAGAGCCTGCGAAAAAAGGCGGAGGAAGCCCTGCTCATGGCTCTGGAAAAGGAAAACATGCACATAGCCACGGGCCTGCTGGGCACGAGATATATCTTTGACGCTCTCACCCATATGGGCCGGGGCGATCTGGCTGCGGGTCTGCTGCGGCAGACAGACTTTCCGTCCTTTGGCTATATGCTGAAAAACGGCGCCACTACCCTCTGGGAAAGCTGGGAGGGGCATATATCTCTGGACCATCCTATGATGGGCTCCTTTGACGCCTGGCTCATAAAGACCGTGGGCGGCATAAGATATACCCGGGGGAACACGGTCCTCAGGATCCCGGACGGGAGTCTGGGGTTAAAATGGGCGGAGACGAGCTATCAGTCTCCGGAGGGACTCATCAGCCTCCGGTGGCAATATGACAAGAGCGCCGTCAGGGTCCGCCTGGAGACCCCTGCCGGCATGAAATGCCGCCTGGAGTGGCCGACGGGGGCCATGGATACGGAGGGCGGCCTGCAAGAGCTGACGCTGAATATATGATCGGGAGAATAATATGGACATCACACAAATGACTATCAACAGGGGCTTTGATATCGGTATCGATTCCCCCTGCTTTGATCTGGAATGGCGCTGCGACGGCGCTGCCCGGGGCCGCGCCGCCATAGTTGACCGGCTGACGGGCGAGCAGATATGGGCAGAGTCCTTCAGTCCGGCGGGCTGCGCCCTGCGCTGCGCAGCTCCCCTGAAGGAGCGCAGGCCCTACCTGGTCATCCTCAGCCTGTATGACGGTGAAGACAGGCTGCTGGCCCGGCGGGAGCTGCCCTTTTCCACCGGCCTCTTTGAGGGACAGCTGTCCTTTGAATACGCCAAATGGATCAGCGCCTACGAAAAGGATGAGATAGAGGTCTATAAAAACACCTCGGGCTGGGGGACCTGGGGCAAAAACGAGCTGATAGACTACGATCCGGATCAGGACAGGAGCTATCTGTATGCAAAGGATATCGCCATAGACAAAAAGGTCGCCTATGCCCAGACAAATATCTGCTCCCTGGGATACCACGAGCTGTATATCAACGGCGAAAAGGCGGGCGACGGAGTGCTGGAGCCGGGCTTCACGGGGTTTGACAAGAGAGCTCTGTATCGCTCCTATGATATCACGGACTGCCTGAAGAAAACGAACAGGCTCATAGTCTGGATGGGCAACGGGCTGTACAACTCTTCGTGCATGGATACCTGGGGCTTTCACAACGCCCGCTGGAGAGGCAACACCAAGTTTATCATGCTGACGGACATATATTTTGAGGACGGCAGCCATACCGCGGTGGTCAGCGACGACAGCTTTTGCTGCGCTTCAAGCTATATAGAATATCAGAACCTGCGGGCCGGGGAAAGGCACGACATGACCCAAAAGGCCTTTTGCGGCGCCTGGGCGGGCAGCCTTGAGGACTGGCGGCCTGTGTTTGCGCACGCCTTCAATCATCCCTGCATCACAGCCCAGAGGCAGCCTGCCATCAGGGAGCGCGACACGGTGCTGCCCTGCGGCCTGGCGGGCACCGAGGATGACCTGTGGGTGAAGTTTCCCGTGAATATGGCCGGCTGGGCCGAGCTCAGGCTGAAGGGTGAAAAGGGAAGGAACGTGACCCTGGAATTCAGGGAAAGAGGCCCCTATGACTGGCACGGACGGGAGGTGGGCTGCGATGAATCCCATCTGTTGGCGCTGGTCAAGGGAGGCTTTCAGCGCTGGACCGTCAAGCTGTCCGGCGAAGAAGACCTGTGCAAGCCCAAATTCACCTATTACGGCTTTCAGTACATACATATCACCGGCCTGGGCTATATCCCGGCCCTTTCCGACATCAGAGGTATTATGGTGCACACGGATCTGCAGGGAGCCGGACGTTTTGACTGCTCCTGGGACAGGGGCAAACAGCTGCACCGGATCGCCTGCCGCACCTTTCTCAACAACTACCATTCCGTGCCTACCGATTGTCCCCACAGGGAAAAGAACGGCTGGACCGCCGACGGCTGGATGGCTGCCGAATACGGCATGCTGAACTTTGACATGAAGGAGGCCTACAAAAAGTGGCTCACGGATATGGCGGACGACCAGTATCCCGACGGCAATATGTCGGGCATCGTGCCCAATCCCGACTGGGAGATATGTAATATGCGCCTCTTTGATACTCAGTGGACCGGAGCCGTGATCGCTCTCATGAAGTATTATGACAGGTATTACGGGGACACAGAGCTGCTCGGGAAAATGTGGCCGTGCATGACCGCCTATATGGATTATGCCGAAAGCAAAATGACGGACTGGCTGTATGAAGAAGGCTCGGTCATGGGCCTTGGGGACTGGGTAGAGGTGCCCGCCAAGGACGGACCCCGGACCGACGTGCTGTTTTGCAACACCTGCTTCATGTACGTGCTCAACCTGTATATGGCGGAGCTGGCCGGACGGCTGGGCTATGATCAGACCCGCTATATAGAACACGGACAACTGATAAAGAAGGCTCTGAACGACAGGTATCTCAGAGAAGACGGCACCTATTTTGAGGACAGTCAGACGGCTCTGGTGATGGGCATACTCTTTGACATCATTCCCTCAGAGCTGCGCCCCCGGGCAGAGGAGGCTCTGGTCCGGTCCCTCAGTCAAAACGGCTTCAATACAGGCCTCACCGGAGTAAAATACGTATTTGATTGTCTGGCCGGGATGGGCCGCAACGACCTGGTAAAGGCCCTGCTGGACAGGGACGAATATCCCTCCTATGGCTATATGCTGAAAAACGGGGCCACTACCGTGTGGGAAACCTGGGACGGAGGCGTGTCCCACGATCACCCCATGTTAGGAGCCTATGACGCCTGGCTCATAAAAAACGTGGGCGGCATTGATTACAGCCGCGGCAGGCTCAAGGTGGCCATTCCGCCCAGGAGCCTGGGCATAGAGTGGGCAGACACGGAATACCAGGCCGCCGAAGGCAGGATATGCGTGAAATACCGCTACGGCGCCGACGGCCTGAAGGTGAAGCTCACGGTGCCGGAGGGGATCGCGTGCCGCTTCACTGCGGCAGGAGAGACCCGCTGCCTCGAAGGCGGGGCGTATGAGATGACCTTCTGAATAGAGGACACGGAACAGGGAGGAGAACTATGAAACATATGATCGCGATCGTGGCCGTGTTGGCCCTCATCTTCGGAGCTTTGGCTGTCTGCGGGAGCATCAAAGCCGGCGGCAGCGGCGGGACCGCAACTGCCGGCAAGGCTGATCCCCGGGCCTCAGAGTTTGACAGGGTGGACGTGAAGAGCCTGGCCAAAACCGGCCTGGTGAGTGAGCTGGAGACCACCCGGACACCGGAGGACTGCGCAGAGGGGACGTCCGAAGAGATCCTGCCTCTGGGCGGCGGCAAACAGGTGGTGTTTCGCACCGTTTGCAGCTTGGGCCCGGGCAAGAGCGAGGGCGACAGTGAAACAGCCGTCCGCAGGACCCTCACAGTCCTGCTGAGGGAAAAGACGCCGGACGGAGAAGCAGCGGAAGAGGTCATCAAGGAATACGCCGCTTCCTATCGCAAAGGCAGCCGGCAAGAGTGCTGTGACTATCCCTATATCATGGATGCCGCGGTCTCCGACGACGGTCGCACCCTGAGATACATCGTGAACAACCAGAGATTTCGGTACGAAAGCCTTGTCGAGTTGTATCAATACGATCTGACCGAAAAGGACTGGCGGGACAAATACGGCTTCAACAGTTATTGCTTGTCCCGGTTTGTCATAGATCCCGATAGCTCCATGTGGAATCAGGACCCCATCAAGCAGGCCTGTCTTCTGGCTCCGGACGTAGTGTATATTGCCACTAAGATCAACGGCGTGGAGCTGGCGGAGCGGATCCGGCTGGACAACCGGGAGGCCAAACGGAAGATGGACGAGTTTTACCGGTCGCAGGAGTATTTGTCCGGCAAATACAAAGGCACGGCAGTGCCCCGGTATTTCTTCCTGACAGGCGTTTACTGGAACAGAGCCGGCGCCGAACAGCTCATAGCGGCCGGCTGGAACATATTCAAAGAACCGGAGCACAGCGAAACCGGAGAGAATATCATGATAAAGCCCGGGACCCTGATAAACGACCGCAGCCTGCCGGACAAGAAGCCCGTTCCCACCGAAAAGGACTGGGAGGGCTGGCACAAGCTGGTGAGACACTCAAAGGACAAATGAGTCCTAATGTATTAGACACGCTTGTAGATTCGGCATTAATTCCGGATATAGGAAATGCCATACAATAGGAGGATATGATGAAAAGATCGCTATGCTTGTTTTTTGTGTCGGCGTTATTGCTTGTCGCTGCCGGGGCTGTTTTTGGAGAAACGGATCCTTCTGTCCAAACGAATAAGAACTTTGGAAAGGTGAAAATACAGGATGTTGATAACACCGGTCTGGTAAAGAACTATCTGACCATCAGGAGCAAAAATGATTTTCGGCCGGGCGTTGTCGAAGAAGAACTGCCTGTGGACGAAGATACCACGGTGATCTTCAGGTATGTGAGTGAGACAGGGCTTGACGAATCGGAAATACAGATCCCGGGCTCCAAACCGCTCCGGTATTCCTGCCGCAAAACGCTGCAGATCCTGCAGAGAGACTGGCAAACCGGCCAGGAAGAAAACTTGCAGAGCAGCGTGGTAAAAATGTACGAAAATGATTCGCTCAATGAAGACCTGAAGACTCTGCGTTTCAATTATCCGTATGTTCTGGATGCCATACTGTCGGATGACGGAAAGATACTGCGCTGTATCATGTCTGTTGATCCTTCAGAAACAGAGGTGTGTGAGCTGCATCTTGACGAAAAGAATTGGCGCTATCAGACCCTGATCAAACACAGAAGGCAGAAGGTGTTTGGCAAGTATGCAGTTCCGTTTTCCGGCAACATGGTCCAAGCATATTTTGTTTTGCCCGACGTAATAAACGTGTCCTGCGATACGGGAATGCTCTATTCGGTGAGGATCTGCGAAAAAGATGCATTGGGCCTCACCGATCCTGATGGTCGGGATCTCGGTGTGCTGAAACGAATGTGCCTGGATTGTGTTTATTGGAATGAAGTCGGCAAGCGGGATTATTTGAAACTGCTTTTCAGCAAGGAACTCGTTTTTGATGACGAGACAAATAAATACGTCATGAAAGGCTGTCTCGATAAGACCCTGACTGTAGAGCCTCCCGTTCCCACCGAAAAGGACTGGGAGGGCTGGCGCAAGCTGCTGAGAGGTCCGAAGGACAAATGAATCCGGGTATAAAATGCTCCCCGCTCAACGCCAGTTGAGCGGGGAGATTGTTTGAATGGGCTATTTGATGATGACTTCGTGGCCGGTGGCGGCGGATTCATATACCGCGTCGAGTATCTTCATCAGCGCCACGCCGTCCTCCGCCGGGTTGCGGCAGGGGATGCCGTCGGTGATACAGCGCACAAAGTGGGCTATCTCGTTTTCAAAGAGGCCCGTAAAGCTCAGGGCCGTGCTGCCTGCCATGGTCACGTTGGTCAGATAGTTGTTCTGCTCTGTGTATATGGCCAGCTCGGGGTCCAGCACGGCGCCGGACTTGGTGCCGTAGAGCTCGATGATGCCCTTGTCGTGGGGGATGTTCATGCTGAAGGCCGCCTCCACGTGCAGGACCGCTCCGTTGTCAAAACGGACCAGGGCGGTGGCCAGGTCTTCCACGTCAAACTTGGGCTTTTCCGTCCCCGCGTCGGCGGCGGTGTAGCCCGCCGTCAGGGATTTGATGCCGGGCCGGTCCTTGAGCTTGTCAAAGGTGGCGCCGTAAACGCTGACCGGCTGGGGGTTGCCTATGAGGTAGCGCACCAGGTCTATGACGTGGACTCCCAGGTCTATGAGGGGGCCTCCGCCGGAGCGGGATTTGTCTCCGAACCAGCCTCCGGGGCAGCCGTTTCTGCGGGTGTAGTTGGCCTTGGCATAATAGATCTCGCCAAAGTCGCCGGAGTCAATGAAGTCCTTCAGTACGGCGCAGTCGTTGCCGAAGCGGCGCACAAAGCCGATCATCAGCAGCTTGCCCGCCTTTTTGGCGGCGGCTTCCATGGCGGCGGCTTCCTTGGCGTTCATGGCCATAGGCTTTTCGCAGATCACGTGCTTGCCCGCTTCCAGGGCCATGATGGTGCAGGGGGCGTGCTGGGAGTTCCAGGTGGTCACGCTGACGGCGTCTATCTCCGGAAGGGCCTTCAGCATCTCGGCTTCGTCGGTAAACAGGCGGGTCACGCCGTGGCGGGCGCCCTTTTCCCTGAGGCGCTCTTCGTTGATGTCGCACAGGGCATACAGCTCCACGTTGTCCAGGGCCTTATAGCCCGCGATATGCACCTCGGAGATGCCGCCGGCTCCTACGATGGCTACTTTCAGTTTGTTCGTCATGATGTCCTCTTTTTAATTATTCCAGCAATCCACAGAATGTCTGTCGATATGCATTTTCTGGTCTTTGTATATGAAATCGCAGGCGCACATCACGTATTCGCTGGAGAGCCTGCTCTTGTCTATATCCAGGAGCCTGTAGCCCCAAAAGCTCGCCTCCGGGCCGCCCGGGTCGCTGGTGTAGGAGTAATTGCCGGTCTGGAGTATCTTTTTGCCGCCCCAGTCCGGGCCCAGGTCTATGACCGAAGACAGGTGATAGTGTCCCTGAAACAGACACTTGATGCGGCTTTCGTTTTTCACCAGCTCTCTGAACTCGTCGGTTTCCCGGGGTATCTCAAAGCCGTGGGTGCAGATAAACACGTGCTCGCAGTCATGCCTCTTCAGCTGCTCCTTCACCCAGGCGCAGTCCACGGGGACGTAGGTGCCGTCGCTATCCTCCGCGGGACCCAGGTCGCCGGCGTAGGAGTCGGTCATGATGAACATGGCGTTGCCTTTGGTCACCGTGAGATACCTCTCGGAGCCGGTGATCTCCCGCCATTTTTCCGGAGAATACTGCTCGTGGTTGCCGGGGATCATATATATGGGCACCTTGGGCAGCAGGGTCACGTAGGTGTCCAGAAAATGCTTCGTCCGGGACTCGCCCCGGCGGACGAAGGACCCGCCGTCAAACCAAAAGTCCAGAGCGTAGTCGCCCAGCATGAGTATCATGTCCAGGGGAGCCGCTTCGTGCTCCCTGCAGATGTCGGCGGCCCACTGTCTGAGCCTGGCGTCCGTGGCCGTGCCATACCAATCCAGATGGCAGTCGTGGATGTCTGAGGTAAGAAGGATCTTCACTGTATCTTCCTTGTTAAAAATTCACCGTGTCGGTGTTGCCTGCGCTGTCTGTCAGCAATATGCGTCTTTCGCTGCGGTTTATCGTCACTCCCGTGAAATCGGGATACCTGCCGAAGGCGCAGCCCTGTATGATGTGGGCCACTCCCCGGACTGTCTTGATCTGCTTTTTGTGGATGTGGCCGGCAAAGACTCCTATGAGCTCCCGGGAGGGGTAGTCGCCAAAATCCGCCTCCGGACCTTCACCCAGGGACACCCTTGAGCCCGCCCTGAAGGCGTCGAGAATGGCGCATGCCGTGTCAAAGCCGCTTTGCTCCGCGGTGGGAGAGACGTGGCTCGTGTCCACGTGGGTGAGTATCACCGCCGCCCAGCCCTTTTCCAGCCGCAGCGCTTCCAGGGCCAGCCACCGGAGCTGCTCCTGCCCGAAGGCATAGTAGTCTATGGGATAATGCTCATAGCTCCCGTCCGGCAGCGCCTGTCTGGGCGTGTCCGACGAATTGAGACAGATGACCCGGATCCTGCTTCGGGGGAAGTCGGCGAAATAGTAGCCTCTCCCATACTGCGGCATGCCCAGAGCGCCGAAAAAATCCTTCTCCGTCAGCATGCTGCCCCGGCGCCCGCCTTTCAGATAATAGGAGCCATCGTCATGGTTGCCCATAAGGACCAGCGCCGGCGCGCTGCACTCTGCCAGTATGCTCCGTATTTCCCCCAGGTCCCCGGTCAGTCTGTCCGCCGGATCAAAGCCGTGGACCAGGTCGCCCGTCAGGGCCAGAAAGTCGGCGCCGGACCGGTCGGTCTCCCGGACTATGGCCCTGAGGCCCGCCGGGGTGACGCCGTAGTTGTACAGGATCCTGCTCCTGTAATGCAGGTCGGAGGCCCACACGAAGGACAGGCTTTCACCGCTGCGGACCAGGCCGAACTCCCTTTGAAAGCGGCCGTCCGCAAAGGAGGGAAGGGCCAGCGCCAGGGTAAAGAAAATGCCTGCCAACAGGATGCCGCCTTTGTTCGCGCCCGTCAATACCGTATGAGCCTGTCTCTTTCGGGCCTGGGCCCATCGTTGTATTTTTTGCAGATGATCTGCCGTCCGCCCCGGTCTATGGTGACTATATCAAAGGCCTTGTGTCCCACCAGATCTTCGGTGCTCAGAGACAGGATGCCGTTTTCCTCCGACTGCAGGTCGGAGTGGATGTGTCCGTTGAAGGAGGCTATGAACTCGTTTGACGGATTGTTGCCGAAGTCGCAGGATATCCGGGCGGGAAAATCGGGGTTGGCCCCCTCAAAGCGTCCCCGGGTCCGGCGTTTGAAGCAGTCCAGGAGGCCGCAGACTATCTCCGAGTTGTAGGGCAGCTTTTCACCCGGTATGGCCAGGGCCAGGGCGGCGTAGCTGACGTGGGTGATGGTGATCACCGCCCAGCCTTCCTCGTCAAACCTCAGGCCCTTGTCGGCCAGCCACTCCAGCTGCTGCTGCCTGAAGCCGTAGGTCCACTGGCCGTAATACCTCAGGCTCTTGTCCGGGTTCTCTATATAGGGCAGGTCGGTGGTGGTGAGCACTATGACCCTGATCTTTGACCGCTTGAAATCCTTGTAATACCAGCCGCCCCAGGGGTTGGCCTCGTCATATACAAAATCGTCTATGCTGCTGCCCAGGGCTATGGAATACCAGCGCTCCTTGCAGAGCACGTGCTCCGTGCCTCCGTAGTCCTTGCGGGAGGCCTCGCCGCTGGAATACCAGGCGTTGTCGTCATGATTGCCCATGGTGAGCATGAGAGGCGCCTTGCAGCGCTGCCTCATCAGCCGGCACAGCTCAAAGAGATCCCGCTTCTGATGGGTCAGGTCATAGTAGCCGTTGACCAGGTCGCCGGCCACGGTCACAAAGTCCGTGTCCGTCAGGTTCGCTATGTCGCAGACCTCCTCTATGAGCTCGGGGTCGGCGCCCCAGACGTGATTGTCCGTCCTCTGGAAATGAGTGTCTGCGGACCACAAAAAGGACAGTGTGCCCGGTCCCTGCGCTTCTCTGCAGGCGATGGCAAAGTCCAGAATGGCATTGGAAAAACGTTTCATATATGCTCCCGACTTGATGCTTGCTATATTCATTATACCCCCGCATATACGGAAATACAATATACAGCGGGGGCAAAATAAGAAAAAGCAGGCTGTCAGCCTGCCGGTATGCCGAAGATCGGAGTCGAACCGATACGAGGTCTCCCTCGGTGGTTTTTGAGACCACTGCGTCTGCCATTCCGCCACTCCGGCAAATACACCTTTATTATATATTAGCGGCCGCTGTTTGTCAATACGGAAGCCCCCGGAGCCGCCCCTGCAGGGCTTCGTCTATGGCGGCGGTAATGGCGGGCATATTCGCTTCGATGCAGGCGCTCACGGAGGAGTGAAACTCGTCCCGGTCGCCGGAATCGCTGACTGCCTTCAGCACTCTGAAGGGCCTGGAGTATGTGATCATCATAGCGGCAAAGGCATAGCCCTCCATGTCCACCAGCTCCGCTCCGGGAATGGGCTCTGTGACGAACCGGTTCACGCTGCACAGAGTGGGCGTAAGGCCCGTGAGACCCAGATAACAGGGATCCAGCCTGTTGGCGGGGGTGTCCGTGTTCAGCTCAAAGCCGGGAAAATCGCCCTGCATGAAGCCCCGGGGCTCCACCAGCTCAAAACGGCCGTATTTCCCGTTGATGCACCCGCAGGAGCCTATGTTGAGGAAAAAGTCATACTCGTCCATATGCGGCGACAGCCTGGTGGCTACTCTCAAGAGCCCTACGCCCGTGACCAGCACCGACAGGTCGCCTCCGGAAAACATATCCGGCGCGGTCTGAGTGAGAGCGTAGTGGTCTATGATCGGCTGTATTTCCGCCTGAAGAGCGGCTGAGATAAGAACTTTCATGTGCGCCAGTATCCTTTTGGTTGATGTACGTTTCATTATAACACAGTCCCGGACCTTTGTCAAACCCCGGGCCCGTTTGCCATACGCCGGCATTTTGTGATATAATAATAATTACCAATGATGACGGAGACCGATTATGATTCTGGATGAAGAGGAAGTACGGGTAAACATGGACAGGGACAAAATAGAAGAGGCCTGGCAGCGGACCCTGGAGCTGCTGGGACACATGGGTCTGGGCGAGATGATATTCTCCGAGATCAAGGCTATGAAGCCTGAGCTGAAGCCCGACGGCAGGATAGGACTGACCCCCCGGAACAGCAGTGTGTTCACGGTGCTGAGGGACAATTATTTTGACCAGATCAGAGAAGCCTTTTGCAAGACTCTGGGCTACGACGCCGAGGTGTATCTGGTCCAGTTCATACCCGGCGTGAGCAGGGCGGAAAAGACAGTGCAGCGCCCCGCCCCCAAAAAGAAGATATCCTCCTTCAACGACATGAATCTCCCTCTGGTGGACGAGTTTACCTTTGACAGATTCGTGGCGGGGGGCAACAACAGATTTGCCCTGTCCTGCGCGCAGAACGTGGCCAACGAGCCCAGCGGAAAATACAATCCTCTCTTCATCTACGGCAATTCCGGCCTGGGCAAGACCCACCTCATGCACGCCATCGGCCATGAGGTGTACAGAAAGGACCCCGACGCCCGGGTGTTCTTTACCTCCGGGGAGGCCTTTGCGGTGATGTATCTGGACTTTTACTCCGCCAACAAGCTCACTGAGTTCAAAAAGAAGATACGCAATATAGACCTGCTGCTGCTGGACGACGTGCAGTTTTTGCTGGGCAAGGAAAAGACCGTGGAAGAGTTTTTCCTGCTCTTCAACGCTCTCTACGAATCCAAAAAGCAGATCGTGCTCACCTCCGACCGGGCTCCCAAGGATCTGAAGTTTGACGAAAGGCTGACCTCCAGATTTGAGTGGGGAGTGATGGCAGACGTGAAGGCTCCGGATCTGGAGACCCGTATGGCCATATTGCAGAACAAGGCCAGCCGGGAGGGCATGAGCTTCAATCTGGACGTCATCGAATACGTGGCCAGGCTTATCACGGGCAACGTGCGGCTCCTGACCGGCGCCCTGACCACCCTGATAGCCAGGTCCTCCCTGCTGGGCCAGTCCGTCACCGTGGATTTTGCCAAGAGCGTCCTGGAGGACTATTCGCGCAACGATTCGAAGAAGACGGTGAACGTGGAAGGCATCATCAAGCTGGTGGCCGAAGAGTACGGCGTGTCTGAGGAGGACATCATAGGCACCTCCAAGGTCAAGGAGATCATACAGGCCCGGCAGACCGCCATGTATATCACCAGAGAGACCACCAACATGAGCCTTCCCCAGATAGGCAGGGCCTTCGGAGGCAAGGACCATACCACCGTGCTGCACAACTACAAAAAGATCGAAGAACAGCTGGAAGACAAGGAGTTTCGCCGGCGTGTGGACAAGATGCTGGCCAAGCTGCTGAATTAGGATAATTGCCATGAATATCAATCAAAATACCGGCGTCACCGAAGCAAAGGGATATTCGGCGTCGGGAGTATATTGCGGCCTGAAGCAAAAGGGGCTCGACGTGGCTCTGGTGTTTTCGGACAGGCCTGCCGTCTGCGCGGGCATCTTTACCACCAACGCCTTCAAGGCCGCCCCGGTGGTATATGACCGGGAGATACTGGCCCTGGGAGGCTCCGTCCGGGCCGTGGTGCTCAATGCAGGCAACGCCAACGCCTGCACCGGCATCAGGGGCTCCAGGGACGTGACCGACACCTGCGCGGAGGCGGCGTCGCTGCTCTCTGTGTCCCCACGGGAGGTGCTGGCGGCCTCCACCGGCATCATAGGCGTGCCCATGCCCATGGACAAGCTGCTCGCAGGCGTCAGAGAGGCTGCCCGGAGTCTGTCGGACAAGGGAGGCAGCAAGGCCTCCGAGGCCATCATCACCACAGACACCTGCTCCAAGAGGGTCTCGGCGTCCTTTGAACAGGAGGGCGTCACCGTCACCATAGGCGGCATGAGCAAGGGGGCCGGCATGATCAATCCCAATATGGCCACTACCCTCACCGTGATCACCACCGACGCCCGTATAGGCCGCCCGGCCCTCCAAAGGGCTCTGGGCGCTTCGGCAGAGACCTCCTTCAACGCCCTGACGGTGGACGGGGATATGAGTACCAACGACACCTGCCTGGTGCTGGCCAACGGCGCGGCAGGCGCTCCGGAGATAGAGTATGACACCCCCGCATACTATGCCTTTGAGAAGGCTCTGGGAGAAGTCATGACAGGGCTGGCCAGGCTTCTGGCCGCCGACGGCGAAGGGGCTACCAAGTATATGGAGATCACAGTCAGGGGCGCCGCCACAGTGGCCGACGCCCGCAGGGCCGCCAAGGCCATAGGCAACTCGCCTCTGGTGAAAACGGCTGTGTTCGGAGAAGACCCCAATTGGGGCAGGGTGCTGTGCGCGGCAGGCTATTCCGGCGCCCGGGTCGATCCTTCGGCGGCGAGCCTGTGGTTCGGCGATATACTCATAGTGCAAAACGGCGAGCCGGTGCCCGGCGCAGACGCCCGTCCCGCGCTTGCCGGCAAAGAGGTGTTCATCACTCTGGATCTGGGGATAGGCAGGGGAGAGGCCGTGTGCTTTTCCTGCGACTTCAGCTACGACTACGTGAAGATCAACGGCGAATACCACACCTGACGACCGCATATGATCACGGGGCTCCCTCAGGGGAGCCCCGCGCGTTTATTCGTCCCGGTCACAGGTGGTCTCTTTGATGATATAGGCCGGACGCCTCTTGGTCTCCATGTAGGTCTTGGCCAGATACTGGCCCAGGATGCCGGTGCAGAAGAGCTGGACCCCGGATACGAAGAACACTATGCACACCAGGCTGGGCCAGCCCTGGACCGGGTCCTTCCAGATGAGGGTCTTGACTATGATGACCAGGATCATCAGGAGGGAGATGACAAAGAACACTATGCCCATGACCGACGCTATCAGCAGAGGCGCTTCGGAAAAGCCCACTATGCCGTCCACGCTGTAGGCCAGCAGCTTCCAGAAGGACCATTTGGTCTCTCCCGCCAGCCGCCGGGTGTTTGCATAGTCGAACCATTTGGTCCTGAAGCCCACCCAGGACATGATGCCCTTGGAAAAACGGTTGTATTCCGTGACGGCTATGATGGCGTCCCGGACCTGCCTCGTCATGACCCGGAAATCCCGGGCCCCATCCACTATCTCCGTCTTGCTGATCCTGTTGATGCACTTGTAAAACAGACGGGCGAAAAAGCTGCGTATGGGGGGCTCGCCCTCCCGGGTGGTGCGCCGGGCCGCCGCCACGTCATAGCCCTCTGCGACGGCTTCCAGCATGGGCCCCAGCAGCTCGGGGGGATCCTGCAGGTCCGCGTCCATCACCGCTATGAGGTCGCCTCCGGCGGCCCTGAGGCCTGCCAGCAGCGCCGACTCCTTGCCGAAGTTGCGGGAAAAGGATATATATCTGACGCTCCGGTCCCGGCCGGCCAGCTCCCGGATGATGTCCAGGGAGCCGTCGGCGCTGCCGTCGTCAACAAAGATCAGCTCCGAAGCCACGGGCAGCTGCGAGAGAGCGCCGGAGACCTCCCGGTAAAAGGCGGCCAGACTGTCTTTTTCGTTGAATACGGGCACTACTATGGAAAGGGTCTTCATTTGCGGTCCTTTTCGGTGAGTCTCTGGAGCAGGAGATAATTCTGATCCGAATACTTCTTGATGGTATCCAGTATGATGCCGCACACCAGACTGATGACGGAGGCGGAGCCTATGGCCGCCGATATGATGAGGGTGGGGAACCGGGGCACCTCGCCCGTGTTCAGAAATTCTATGAAGATGGGCACGAACAGCGCCAGGGCTATGAGCCCCAGGAGGAGGCTGACCGAGGCGAAGAACTGCATGGGCCTGTAGCTTTTGAACAGGGCAAACAGGGTGCCGAGCACTCTGGCGCCGTCCCTGAAGGTGTTCAGCTTGCTGGCGCTGCCGGAGGGGCGGTCTCTGTATTCGATGGGTATCTCCTTGATGAGAAAGTGCTTGTCCAGAGCGTGGACAGTCATCTCGGTCTCTATCTCAAAGCCCCGGCTCAGGACCGGGTAGCCCGCCACAAAACGCCGGCTGAAGGCCCGCATCCCGGTCATGATGTCCTGGATGCTGCTGTGAAATATACGGTTGATGAGATACCGCATGAGCCGGTTGCCGAAGCTGTGGAACCGGCGCTTGTTCTCTCTGAAATAGGTGGAGGACAGCCGGTCGCCTATGGCCATGTCCGCCTCGCCGTCCAGCACTGCCCGGACCAGGGCCACGGCCTCCCCGGCGGGGTAGGTCATGTCGCTGTCGGCCATGACGTAGCAGTCGGCGTCTATGTCCCGGAACATGCTCTTGATCACAAAGCCCTTGCCCTGTCTGTATTCCCGCACCACCAGAGCCCCGGCGCTCCGGGCCAGGTCTCCGCTGCCGTCGGTGGAGTTGTTGTCATAGACGTAGACGTCCGCGCCGGGAAAGACGCTCCTGTAGTCTTCCACGACTCCGACTATGGTCTCTGCCTCGTTGTAGCAGGGCAGCAGCACCGCTATTTTTTTGTCTGTAACAAATGCCATTCTCTCATACCTAAAATTATGATAGCATATTGCCGGTGTCTTTGCAAGACGGGCCTGCGGCCCAAAATGACCCGGCCCCGGAAAATGCTTTTTCCCTTGACAGAATGGCTATTGTGGTGTATAATAAATATATATAATTTCTACCGGAAAGGCTGACCTCTGCATATGGCAGCCTCTGGCAAAGGACTGGCAATGAAGTATTTTATCGAGTGTCTTACCATCAGGCGGGCCGACTGCTACAGCAGGGCGTCCAGAAGGGAGTACTGGCTCTTCGTGCTGTTTCTCGTCCTGGTCTGGCTCATCTGGGGCGCGCTGATATGGGCTCTCATCTACCTGCTGGGACTGCAGGATATCAGGGACGTGCAAAGGATCTTCACCGAACACAGATATCCCAATGCGGATATAGCCTTTACGGCCGTGTCCCTTTACGTCATACTGATGGCTACGGCAGTGCCCTCCCTCGCGGTGACTGTCCGCAGGCTCCATGACACGGGCAGGAGCGGCATGTGGATACTGCTCAACTGGATCCCCCTGGCGGGCACCGTGGGCCTGCTGATCGCATGTATGCTCCCGGGGGACAAGGGGACCAACCGTTTTGGCGAGGATCCCCGGACCAGATATTCCCAGGGGCCTCTGTTCAAGTCGGATTTTGCCTGCATGAAGCAGTGCCTTGCCAAATATGCCGACTTTGCCCGCAAATGCAATCTGCAGGAATACTGGAGCTTCGTCATACTGGACTTTTGCCTCCTCCTGCTGGCAGGCGCCCTGGGGGGCCTGCTGGATATATATTTCCGCAGCGGCGGCGCCGCTTTTTCCAACTCTCTCATCTTCATCGTGTTCGTGGGGACCATAGTGCCCCTGCTGTCCGCTACCGCCAAAAGGCTCAGGAGCGCCGGCTTTGTGCGCCGGTGGATCTGGGTGGGCCTCGTTCCCTTTTTGATGTGGCTGCCCTTTGCCGGGTCCTACAACCTGAGAGCCAAGCTCTTCGGCCTCGTGGCCATTGCCGGCTGCAGCTTCCTTTACGTGTTGCTGGTGACTCCCGACAGGGATCCCCAGGAGGGCCTGATATAGTGGACAGGATCTGCCTCAGGGCCCGGGACGTCCGGCGTATGGACCGATACTGCATCGACACGCTGGGGATACCGGCAGCCATACTGATGGAAAACGCCGCCAGAGGCGTGGCCGACGCCATCATAGCCCGCACCGCCCCCTGCAGGACCGCCGTGCTGGCGGGCAGGGGCAACAACGGCGGCGACGGGCTGGCTGTGGCCAGACATCTCCTGTCTGCCGGCTATGAGGTGACCATATACAACGCCGGCTCCGGCGCCGGCTCCGAAGAGACGGAGCAGAACAGGCGTATGGCCGAGGCCCTCAATATACCCCAAAAGACCATCCCTCTCTCCGCCCTTCCCCCGGCCCTGACGGAGGAGATCAACAGCGCCCCCCTGCTGGTGGACGCAGTGTTCGGAGCGGGCTTCCGGCTCCCCCTGAGAGCAGAATTCCTGCCTCTGGCAGAGAGCCTGGCGCCCCGGGGGACCGTGTTTGCCATAGACGTACCCTCCGGCATAGACGGCGACACAGGTCAGGGCCGCCCTCTGTGCAGGGCTCATTTTACCGTCACCATCCATGCGCCGAAGCCGGGGCTCTGGCTGTATCCCGGCAGGGCCTGGGCCGGAGAAGTGATCACCGCAGACCTGCGGGTCCCTTATCTGCCGGAGGAGCGCCCCTCGGTCCGGCTGAAGGAGAGCTTTTGCATCCCTCCCAGAGACCCCATGTGCTACAAGGGCTCTTTTCCCCACGTGGGGATAGTGGGAGGCAGGCTGGGCATGACCGGCGCAGGCATACTGGCAGCCAAAAGCGCTCTCTGCTGCGGCGCCGGCCTGGTGTCCGTGGCCGCTCCCGCGGCTTACGCCCACATATTTGAGCAGCAGGTCGCGGAGGCCATGACCTGTCCCATACTCGCCTCGGACGCTCTGGGATATCTGGACGCCGCGGAGGAGCTGAAGGCCTTTGCCCGGGGAAAGACCGCGCTGGTGATAGGTCCCGGCCTGGGCAGGGACCGCAGAGAGATGGTGACCCGTGTCCTGACGGAGACCCCGTGCTCCATGGTGGTGGATGCGGACGCCCTGTGGTGCATCGGCAAGGACCCGGGCCTGCTGGCGGACATAGGCCCCAGGAGCATATTCACTCCCCACTACGGAGAGATGAGCTATCTCACCGGGCTTTCCATAGAGGAGATCAAGGCGGACAAGGTGGGCGTGGCGGCGGACTTTGCCGACAGATACAACACCTGTCTGGTCCTGAAGGGCCCGGACACGGTGGTGGCCCGCCCGGGCGCCGTGTCTATCAACACCTCCGGCTGCCCCGCCATGGCCGGCCCCGGCTTCGGGGACACTCTGTGCGGCATGATCGCCGCGGGAGCCTCCTCGCCCGAGGATATGGTGTATCTGCACGGGCTGGCGGGGGAGAGAGCGGCGGCGGACCGCTCGGAGACCTGCGTGACAGCAGAGGATATCATCAGGTATATACCTGTGTGCATAAAAGAAAGGAGCAATGTATGACACTGCGGATATTTGCTGTTTTGATACTGATCGCGGCCTGCAGCGCCTGCTGCGCCCTGACCGGCAAGGACATCAAGGGCGTCTACGTTACGGGCTGGACCGGCGGAGCCTTTACCAAGGCAGAGGTGGACGCCACCCTGAACGGCGTAAAGGAAATGGGGGCGACGGACGTATTTCTGCAGGTGCGGAAATATGACGACGCTATGTATGACACGGCTCTGGTCAAAAAGGTGTCCAACGTGGCTGCGGGCTTTGACCCTCTCGGCTACGCCCTCAAGAAGGCCCACTCCATGGGGCTCCGGATACACGCCTGGCTGGTCATCTGCCGCATAGACGGCCCGGACTACAAGACCACCCTCACCGCCCGCCAGCAGGGCTGGCTGGCCCTGATGGAAAACGGTCAGGCCATGTCCAACGACGCCGTGTATATAGACCCCGCCGTTCCCGCGGCCAGGGAATATCTGTGCAGCGTGGTCAGGGACGTGCTGACCCGTTATAAGGTGGACGGCATACACTGGGACTACATACGCTACGCGTCCAAGTCCTACAGCTATTCCGGCTACTCCAGGGCTCTGTTTTACAAGGAATACGGCATGAGAGACGTGACCGCTCCCGAATACAGCGCCTTCCGCCGCCACAATATGAATCTGCTGGCCCGGGATCTCCGGGATGCGGTGCGCTCCGTCAACAAGACCGTGCCCATCTCCGCTGCCACCATCACCTGGGGCGGCATGGATTCCTACGAGAGCTCCACTCCCTACGTGTCCGTGTTTCAGGACTATCGGGAGTGGCTGAAGCAGGGCTATATAGACATAGCCATGCCCATGCTCTACAAGCGGGAGGAAAACGCCGAGCAGAAGAGAGACTTTCGCAGATGGCTGGCCTCCTTTGCCGAGCAGGGCAAGGACACCCAGTTCGCCGTCACCGTGTCCGACACCATGAACGACCCCGAGGACGCGGTGGAGCAGATAAAGCTCATCAAAAAGGCCGGCTACGGCTGGTGCATCTTTGCCTTTAACGACAACGAATACAGGCAGCCCATCAAAGAGGCTGTGAAAAAGGCCGGTCTGTAAAATGGCAGTCAAAAAACTCTGCGCATTGCTGCTGGCGACCCTGTGCGCCGCCGCGCTCTACGGCGCCGACTCTGCCTTTGTCACAGCCGGCAGGGCCGCCGCGGAAAAGGCCGACCTGACCTTTTTGTGGGCCAGCGACACACACCATCAGGCCGAGACGGGACACGGCGCTCAGGAGGAGCTGGTGGGGACCCTGGTCTCCTGCGCCAATGAGATAGGAGTGGACTTTGTGGCCCTTACCGGGGATCTGGTCCACGGGAACAAGGGCAGGGACAGCCAGCTCAACAACCTGGCCGAGCTCAGGGGGTGGCTGGACGGCTGCCGTATGCCCGTGATGCCCGCCATGGGCAACCATGACGACGGCTCCTGGTTCATCAGAAGGAGCATGGACAACAGCGAAGGCGTGGGCATCGGAGAGCTGGTGCCCCGGCAGGACTTTTTCGGCGCCATCCTCAAGGGCCACGAGAGCGAGTTCAGGACGGACCCCCGGGAGCCCCTGGGAGGCTGGTATTACAAGGACTTTACCAAGGCCAAGATCAGGGTCATAGTCCTCAACGTCATAGACATACCCTACATCCCCTCCGGCAACGGCCTGAAATACTACGGCCAGTGGAATTACGGCTTCGGGGAGGAGCAGCTCAACTGGCTGGCCAACAAGGCCCTCAAATTCAGCAAAAAGGGCTGGGGGGTCATAGTCATGACCCACATAGACTACGGCTCGGAATATCTGGGCACCATAGCCTCCGAGCCCGGCAATATGCCTGCCAATTCCCGGATAGTGGAGGGGCTGCTGGAGGCCTTTGTCAAACGGGAGGCCGGCACCTTTTACTCCGACAGGGAGGACTTTGAGGCCAGGGTGAAATACAACTTCAGGCACAACGCCTCCAACGAATTCATCGCTTCCTTTTCCGGACACCGGCACAAGAATCTCAGCGAATATGTGGCGGGAGTCCCCCACGTCCTCATAAGCAACATATTCAACGCCGGCGCCGGAGGCTTTGATCTGGTGGCGGTGGACAGAAAACGCCATACCATAAGCGCCAAGCGCTATTTCAAGGGGTATGCCCCCGAGCTGGACAGAAGCTTCGCCCTTGGCGGAGCCCCGAAAGAATAAAACTATCTGTACAACGGAGAGAAACATGAAAAAGCTACTTGCAGCCCTGGCATTATTGCTGGCCGTATCCGCCGCTCTGTATGCCCAGACCGATTTTACCGAGATAGGCAAAGAGGCCGCCAAAAAGGCCGACCTGGCCTTTATGTGGGGCAGCGACACCCACCACCAGGCTGTGGGCAATTACGGCGTGCCCAAAAGCCTGATAGACGAATTCGTCAGGGAGTCCAACGACATAGGCGTGGCCTTTGCCGCCCTGACCGGCGACCTGGTGAACGGCTATTATGACAGAGCCAATCAGGAAAAGGACCTGAAGGAGCTCAGGGAGTGGCTGAGCGGGTGCAAAATGCCCTTGATGCTCACCATGGGCAACCACGACGACAACGCCTGGTTCATATCCGGTCATGCCTCCGTGAAGGAGACAGGCAGCGTGGACGAGCTCTTCCCCAAGGAGGACTTTTTCAAGGTGGCCTTCGGCGGCTCGGAAAAGGAATTCGTCCGGGACCCCAAGAACCCTTACGGCGGCTGGTACTACAAGGACTTTACCAAGGCCAAGATCAGAGTCATCATGCTCAACAGCATAGACATACCCTATATCCCCCTGGACAAGGGCCTCAAGTATTACGGCCAGTGGCACTACGGCTTCTGCAACGACCAGCTCAACTGGCTGGCCAACAAGGCCCTCAGGTTCAGCAAGCCCGGCTGGGGCGTGATAATCATGACTCACAATGACTATGCTCCCGCCACCAGCAAGCTCTTTGACCAGGTCATGGAGCCCGTGAACTCCGATATCATCAGGGGCATTCTGGACGCCTATCAGAAAAAGGAAATGGGCACCCTGGAATCCAAAGTGGAGGACCATGAGGCCAAGGTCAAATACAACTTCCGCAACAACAAGTCCAACGAATTCATAGCCTCCTTCGCAGGCCACAGGCACGGCAATCTGTACGAATACATTGACGGTACGCCCCATATCCTCATAGGCAGTATATTCGACAAGAGCAGGGGAGGCTTTGACCTGGTCACCATAGACCGCAAAAAGAAGACCATCTCTTCCCGCAGATTCCTGAACGGCAAGGCTGCTCCCGAGTTCAACAGGTCCTTCCTGTATTAGACCCGGAAGGGGCGCTGCGCCCCTTTGAGCATGGAAAAAGCCGGTGAAAAGATCGTTTTTGTTGACCGCGGCGCTGCTGCTGTTGGCCCTGTGCGCCGCGGGCGAGCCCTTTGACCCTGCAGCCCGGGAGGCTGCAGGGCAGGCCGATCTGGCCTTTTTGTGGGGCAGCGACACCCATCACCAGAGATCCACGGGCAAAGGGGCTCAGTATGAGCTCATCAGCCGGTTTGTCCGGTCCGCCGAAGCGGTCGGCGCGGACTTTGCCGCCATCACCGGCGATCTGGTCCACGGCGGCTATAACAAGGCGGCGCAGACAGAGGATCTGGAGGAGCTGTGCGGCTGGCTCGCCGGGTGCCGGGTGCCCGTACTGCTGGGTATGGGCAACCACGATGACAACAGCTGGTTCGTGTCCGGCAGGGCCACCGTAAAGGAGATAGGCTCTCCCGAGGAGCTGATGCCCAAGGAGGACCTGTATGCCCTGGTGTTCGGCGCGCTGCGCAGCGACTTTGTCCGGGACCCCGCGAACCCCTATGGCGGCTGGTATTACAAGGACTTTTCGCGGGCAAAGGTGAGGGTCATCATGCTGAACTCCTCCGACGTGCCCTATATCCCCGCGGCCGAAGGGCTGAAATACTACGGCCAGTGGACCTACGCCTTCCGTCAGGAGCAGCTGGAGTGGCTGGCCAACAAGGCTCTCAGATTCGGCAAAAGGGGCTGGGGGGTCATCATCATGTCCCACGTGACCTTTGTGCCCGCGCCTGCCAGGCCCGACAGGACCATGCCCATCAATCACGAGCTGGTGAGCGAGCTGGTGGAGGCCTTCAGGACCGGAGGCCGGGGGACTCTCAGGTCCGACAGGGAGGACTACACTGTCAGGGTGAACTACAACTTCGGCCACAACCTGTCCCGGGACTATATAGCCTCCTTTGCCGGCCACACCCACAACAATGAATGCGACTATCAGGACGGCTCTCCCAGGCTGATCGTGGGGAATATGTTCAACAAAAAACATGGGGGCTACGACCTGGTGACCATAGACCGCAAAAGGCGGAGGATCGGCCTCATGAAGTGTCTCGACGGCGAGACTGCTCCCGAGTGGACCAGAGCCTGCGCCTATTGACGGAAAAATAAAAAAAGAAGAGGAGTGTCATGAAAAAACTGTTTGCGCTGCTGGCAGCGGTCCTGGCGCTGTCTGTCGCAGCTTTCTCTGCCGACGCAGCCTTTACGGAAGCTGCCAAAAAAGCTTCTGCCGGAGCGGATCTGGTGTTCGTATGGGGCAGCGACGTCCACTACCAGCCTCAGGACAATCACGGTGTGTCCCGGGAAATGATGGAAGAATTTGTCTCCGCGGCCCATGAGACCGGCGCGGCCTTTGCCGCCATCACCGGAGACCTGTTCCACGGCCATTTTGACAAGGACACGGGCCTCGGAAACCTGGCTGAGCTGTGCACCTTCTTTGAGGACTGCCGGGTGCCCGTCATGTTCACCCAGGGCAACCACGACGACAACAGGTATTACGTATATAAGACCCGCAACCCCGACGACACCTTTGACATGGGGCAGGTGATAAACAAGGAAGATATATACCGGATAGTCCTGAAGGGCCGGGAAAAGGACTTCGTCACGGACCCCAAAAACCCTTACGGCGGATGGTATTACAAGGACTTTACCAAGGCCAAGATCAGAGTCATCATGCTCAACTGCATAGATATGCCCCATATACCCGATTATCCGGTGAACAGGTTCAAATACTACGGCGGCTACAGCAGCGACCAGCTCAACTGGCTGGCGGGTAAGGCCCTCAGGTTCAGCAAAAAGGGTTGGGGCGTCATAGTCATGACCCACATAGATTATGCTTCCCAGGCAATAGGCAACTGGGCCATGCCCATCAATTCGGAGATAGTGGAGGGGCTGCTGCAGGCCTTTGCCAAACAGGAGGCGGGCACCTTTTATTCCTTTGAGGAAGGCATGGAAGCCAAGGTAAAATACAATTTCCGGCACAACAGCTCCCACGAATACATCGCCGCCTTTGCCGGACACAAGCACAAGAATCTCAGCGAATCCGTGAACGGAGTGCCCCACGTCCTGATCAGCAACTTTTTCAGGGATCAGGAAGGAGGCTTTGACCTGGTGGCCATCGACCGCAAAAAACGCCTGGTCACCACCGTCCGGTGCCAGCGTGGCGCAGCCGCCCCCGGGCTGGACAGGGTGTTTGCCTATTAGCCGGCTCTATGAAGATAGTCGTTGCGCCGGACAGCTTTAAGGGGAGCCTCTCAGCCCGGGAGGCTGCCTTTTATATAGGGGAAGGGATCAAAAAGATCATTCCCGACGCAGAGACGGCGCTTATCCCGGTCGCCGACGGCGGAGAGGGGACCCTGGAGTGCCTGACGGAGGAGTCCGCCCGGCGACGGGTCCGGGTGACGGGCCCCATGGGCGGCCCGGTGGAAGCGGAATACGCCGCCGCCGACGGCATGGGCATAGTGGAAATGGCCCGGGCCGCAGGCCTCCTGCTGGCCCCGGACAGCCGCGCCGCCCTGGCTACCACCTACGGAGTGGGGGAGCTCATCAAAGAATGCCTCGTGAGGGGCTGCCGCCGGATACTGCTGACGGTGGGAGGCAGCGCCACCAATGACGGAGGCTGCGGCATGCTGTGCGCTCTGGGAGCCCGCTTTCTCCGGAAGGACGGCTCCTCCTTTGTGCCCGCGGGAGGGACCCTCGGGGAGATAGAGACCATAGACACGAGCGAGCTCTCCGGGGCCTTTTTGGCCTGTGAGTTCACTGTGGCCGCGGACGTGAGGAACCCCCTGCTGGGAGAGTCGGGAGCCACCATGACCTACGCCCGGCAGAAGGGCGCTTCCGACGAAGAGCTGCGGCTCATGGAGCAGGGCATGGCTCACTACGCTGCGATCCTGGAAAGGATGACCGGAAAAAAGGTCTCGCAGCTGCCCTCCTCCGGGGCTGCGGGAGGCGTCGCAGTCCCCATCATGGCATTTGGCAAATGCACGGTGCGCTCCGGGGCCCGGGCCGTCCTCTCCGCCTCCGGCTTTTACGATGCCGCCGCAGACGCCGACCTGGTGATATGCGGCGAGGGGCGGATAGACAGCCAGAGCCTGTGGGGCAAAGCGGCCGGCGAGATAGCCGGCTTTTGCAGAGAGCGCAGGATACCTCTCTATTGCATCTGCGGAGCTTCCGCCTGCGCCGAGAGGCCGGAGGGGATAGCCAAAATACTCACGGCGGAGTCCCTGGCGGACAGCCCTGCAGACTCTATGGCCCGGGCTCCCCGGTATCTCACGGTCCTGGGCAGCCTGGCCGCCATCGACCTGGCAGGCGGCGCAGTGAGGCGCGGCTATTGACTGACTGCCGGGCTGTGTGATAGAATAAATAAGGTTTTTGATAGTATGATCTTGTATTCGGCCTTGCGCGGGCAGAGGTCTTGCCGACCGGTCCGGGGCCGACAGTCAGTGTGATAAATGGTAATAAAGAACAAACAAAAGCGTGTGTGGGCGGAGATAGACCTGAATGCTGCGGAGGACAACTTTCAGTATATACGCGGCAGGATACGCCCCGAGACCCGGCTGTGCTGCGTCATCAAGGCAAACGCCTACGGACACGGCTCCCTGCAGCTGGCAAGGCTGTATGAGCGGCTGGGGGCGGACTGCTTTGGCGTCTCAAACATAGAAGAGGGCATCCAGCTCAGGGACGCCGGAGTCACCAAGCCTGTGCTGATACTGGGCTATACTCCCGTCCTGTGCGCCGCGGATCTGGCCAACTACCGCCTTTCCCAGTGTGTGTATTCCCAGGACTACGGCAAGGCTCTGTCGGTGAGCGCCACCGAAGAAGGCGTGAAGGTGTCGGTCCATATCAAGATAGACACGGGTATGGGCAGGATAGGCTTTCAGTTCAGGGAGCCCGGCAGACACTATGAGGAGCTGGACCGGGCGGCCGCCGTATGCAGCCTGCCGGGGCTGGAGCATGACGGCATCTTTACCCATTTTGCGGCGGCGGACGAAGGCAAGGACGGCGCGGCCTTTACCCTGGCCCAGTACGACTGCTTCAGGGAAGCCTGCCGGTATCTGGAAAGTAAGGGCATCACCTTTGGCATCAGGCATTGCTCCAATTCTGCCGCCATACTGGACTGGAACGATTGCCAGATGGATATGGTCAGAGCAGGCATCATCCTCTACGGCCTCAGGCCTTCGGCCAAGGTGCAGCAGACGGAGGCCCTGAAGCCGGTGATGACTCTGAAATCGGTGATAAGCCACATCAAGACCGTGTCCCCGGGAGACACGGTGAGCTACGGCGGGACCTTCAAGGCCCGGAAGCCCATGACAGTGGCCACCGTGCCCATAGGCTACGCCGACGGCTTTTTGAGAGGCAACGCCGACAAGTCGTCCATATTGGTAAAGGGCGTCCTTGCCCGGGTGATAGGACGGGTGTGCATGGACCAGCTGATGCTGGACGTCAGCGGCATAGACGGCCTGCGCGCAGGCGACGAAGCCGTCATATTCGGCCCCCGGCCGGCTCTCTCTGCCGACGAGATAGCGGCAAACTGCAACTCCATCGGCTATGAGACCATATGCCTCATAGGCGAGCGGGTGCCCCGGGTGTATATATACAACGGCGAGATAGTCCATATACAGGACAATATCCTCAATTAGCCATTACTGCTGCTGCGGCAGCCTGAAATACGAGGAAACGAGCATGATCATCGGAACTACCAGAGAGCTGAAAAATCACGAATACCGCGTAGGGCTTACCCCCGACAACGTGGTCGCATACACTGCCGCCGGGCACAGGGTCTTCGTGGAGACCAAGGCCGGCGAGGGAGCCGGCTTTGCCGATGCTGATTACGTATCCGCGGGCGCGGAAATACTGGGGACGCCGGCAGAGGTGTTTGATAAATGCGAAATGATAGTCAAGGTCAAGGAACCGGAGCCCTGCGAATACAACTATCTGCGGGAAGGGCAGATACTCTACACCTATCTGCACCTGGCTCCCAATCCGGGGCTGGCAAAAGCCCTTCTGGACAGAGGAGTAAAGGCGGTGGCCTTTGAGACCATCAGGGACAATATGGGCAACCTGCCCTGTCTGAGGCCCATGAGCCAGATAGCCGGCCGCCTGTCCGTGCAGGAAGGGGCCAAGTATCTGGAGCGGGAATTCGGCGGCAGAGGCGTGCTGCTGGGCGGCGTGCCGGGAGTGGAAAGAGGCAAGATAGTCATCATAGGCGGCGGCATCGCCGGCACCTACGCGGCCAAGGCGGCCGTGGGCATCGACGCTCAGGTGACCCTGCTGGAGGTCAACCCCAACAGGCTGGCCTATCTGGAGGATATATTCGGCGCTTCCGTGACCACTCTTTACAGCACCGAGGCCAACATCACCCGGGCTCTGGCCGAGGCGGATCTGGTGATAGGCTCCGTGCTGATACCCGGAGGCTCCACCCCCAAGCTCATACGCAGGGAGCATCTGGATATTATGAAGAAGGGGGCCGTGATAGTGGATATAGCCATAGATCAGGGCGGCTGCTGCGAGACCAGCCGCGTGACCACCCACGACAATCCCGTGTTCATCGAAAAAGGCATAGTGCACTACTGCGTGGGCAATATGCCCGGGGCGGTGCCCTACACCTCTACCGTGGCCCTGGCCAATACCACCTTCCGCTACGGCAAGCTCATCGCGGACAACGGCCTGGAAAAGGCGTTGGCTATGGATCCCGACTTTGCCTATGGCCTCAACACCTATGACCACCTGTGCACCAATGTCAACGTGGCCGAGAGTCTGGGGCTGGAGTTCACCGAGCCTGCGGCTGCTGTCAAATAAACCGGCTTCTGTTCCCGGCGCAGCGCGGACCTAATGGCCGGCTGCAGGATAAAAGCAATTCTCGCCGGGAAAAGGGGGCGCGCAGGTGATGCGCCGACGAGACCCGGCTGCCGCAATACCCGCTGTAACACACACCCGCCCGACCTGAGTCGGGCGGGTGTGATCGTCATCGGGGGCCGCTCCTTCGGGAGCGGCCCGCCGTGTTATTTGGCCACTATGTTCACCAGCTTGCCGGGGACTGCGACTACCTTGATCACGGTCTTGCCCTCCAGCTCCTTTTGGATCTTGTCGTTGGAGAGCGCCAGCTCTTCCATGCGGGCCTTGTCCGCGTCTGCGGGGACCAGGATCTTGGCCCTGACCTTGCCCATGAGCTGAACGGCTATCTCCACCGTGTCGTCCCTGGCTATCTCCGGATCGTGCTCCGGGAAGCTCACGTCGATGGTAAAGCCCTCATAGCCCAGATCCTGCCAGATCTGGTCTGCCATATGGGGGGTGATGGGGGCCAGCATCAGTATGAGCTTGTATATACACTCGCTGAACACGGCGCTCTTCTCTTCGCCCAGCTTGCCGTAAAAGGCCTGCATGTCGTTGCAGAGCTCCATGATGGCTGCGATGGCCGTGTTGAACTTGAAGTCGTTGATATCCCCGTTTACCTTGGCGATGGTCTTGTGCAGCTTGCGCCGCAGGTCCGCCTCCGCCGGGGTGGTCCCGGACATCCTGGCCTCAAAGTCAGGATCGTAGCGCTCCATGTAGCCGTACACCATGCGCCACACCCTGTTCAGGAAGCGGCTGGCGCCGATCATGCCTTCGTTGGACCACTGTATGGCGTCGTCAAAGGGAGCCACGAACAGCTCGTAGATCCTCAGGCTGTCCGCTCCGAACTCCTCGGCCATGGCGTCGGGGGACACCACGTTCCTCTTGGACTTGCTCATCTTCACCCACTTGTAGGTCACCTCGTCCTCGGGCAGGGCTGCCGCCTCCTCGGGGAAGATGGACACCAGCTCCCTGGTCTTGGAGCCGTCCTCCATGGTGAGGGCCTTGTGGGGAGTGTAGGACAGCACCATGCCCTGATTTTTGAGGCACTGGAAGGGCTCCTTGAAGGGCACCAGCCCCGCGTCGTAGAGGACCTTGGTCCAGAAACGGGCGTAGAGCAGATGCATCACGGCGTGCTCGGCGCCGCCCACGTAGAGGTCCACCGGCAGCCAGTAGGCCGCCAGGTCCTTGTCAAAGGGCACGTCGTCCCGATGAGGGGAGACGTATCTCAGGAAATACCAGCTGGAGCAGGCAAAGCCGCCCATGGTGTCGGTCTCTCTCTTGGCGTCCGCGCCGCAGACCGGGCACTTGACGTTGACCCAGTCGTCTATGTTGGCCAGAGGGCTCTCGCCGCTGCCGGAGGGCTCGTAGTTTTCCACGTCCGGCAGCTCTACGGGCAGCTCCTCTTCCGGTACGGGCACTATGCCGCAGTGGGGACAGTGCACCACGGGAATGGGGCAGCCCCAGTAGCGCTGGCGGCTGATGAGCCAGTCCCGCAGCTTGAAGTTCTTGGCCCGCTTGCCCAGACCCTTCTCCTCCAGCCAGTCTATGACTTTGTCCTTGGCCTCGCTGCCTTCAAAGGCCTCCACCTCGGGGGCGGAGTTGAAGATGGCGTTCTTCTCCACGTGGAGCAGCACGTCTCTCAGGAACTCTATGCCGCTGTAAAACTCCATCACAGTGCGGGCTTTTATGCCGGGATGCTGCCGGAGCATATCCATTATACGGCCGCCGGCTTCAAAGCTGTCCCAGGCGAGAAAGCCTTCGGGTCCCGCAAAGCCCCACACGGTGCCGGCTACGGGGACGCGGGAGCCGCCTGTGAGATATTCGCCTGCGAGAGCGATATATTTGTCCGTATTTTTGCCCGTGAGGGTGATGAGATACATGCCGTCTTTGAGGTCATACTCTATCCCGGCGGCGGCCAGGGCTTCCGCGAAGCCCTCTCTGACCTGCTCCCGGTGCGCCACAGATTTGCTGACGCCGTCGGAGCGTCTGATGACCGGCAGCATCTCTATGCCGAACTTCAGGGCGAACTCAAAGTCCCTTTCGTCATGGGCGGGAACGGCCATGATGGCTCCCGTGCCGTAGCCCATCATGACGTAGTCGGAGATCCAAATGGGTATCTTTCTGCCGCTGACCGGGTTGACGGCATAGGCGCCTATGAAGATGCCGGTCTTTTCCTTCTCGGTGTTCTGCCGGTCAATGGCGCTCTGCCGCTCTACCTGCCGCCTGTATTCGGCGATGGCCGCCTTTTTGTCGGGAGAGGCCAGCTTTTCCACCAGGGGATGCTCCGGGGCCAGCACCATGAAGGAGGCTCCCCACAGAGTGTCGGGGCGGGTGGTGTAGATGACTATGTCGTCGCCCTGCTCCGACTTGAACACCACCTCGGCGCCGTCGCTGCGGCCGATCCAGTTTTTCTGCATCAGCTTGATGGAGTTGGGCCAGTCTATGGTGTCCAGATCGTCTATGAGCCTCTCGGCGTAGTCGGTGATCTTGAAGAACCACTGCGGCAGGTCTTTTTTCTCAATGGGGGTGTCGCAGCGCCAGCAGAGGCCGTCCACCACCTCTTCGTTGGCCAGCACCGTCTTGCAGGAGGGGCACCAGTTGGCGGGAGACATGCTCCGGTAGGCCAGACCTCTCTTCAGCAGCAGCTGGAATATCCACTGGGTCCACTTGTAATACTCCGGCGAGGACGAATTGATCTCTCTGGACCAGTCGTAGCCTATGCCTATCATGTTCATCTGCCTTTTGTAGGTCTCGATGTATTCGGGCACGGTCTTCTTGGGGTGGCTCTTTTTCTTGATGGCCTCGTTTTCCGCCGGCAGGCCGAAGGCGTCCCAGCCCATAGGGTGCAGGACGTTGAAGCCCTTCATGCGCTTGTAGCGGCAAAGCACGTCCGTGGGGATGTAGTTGCGGCAGTGTCCCACCGACAGCCCGGCTCCGGAGGGGTAGGGGAAAAAGTCCATGCCGTAAAACTTGGGCTTGTCCGCGGCTTCCTCCGTGCGGAATACTCCGGCTTCCTGCCATTTGGCCTGCATTTCCTTTTCTATGGATCTGAAATCATAGGGTCTTTCCATTAAACGCTCCTGTAAAGGTTGTGGCAATGTATCAATATATATTATACCACAAAGACGCCCGGGTATAAAGCGTTTCACACCCGCCGGGAGAGGCGGAAAACCGGCCCGCTCCGCCCCGGGCCGGCCCGGGGAACAATTATTTCGGGATATTCGTCACAAAAACAGTTGACATATTAAACGCAGGCTGGTATAATCTATTATGCACATTAACAAGCGAGGTGTTTATAATGTACGAAGAACCGAAGATCGAAATAGAAGACCTGGAAGTAGCCGACGTGATCAGCGACTACGAGTCCGACTTTGACGGCGAGTGGGCATAGTTCCGAAAACTGTATTGGAAAAAGGGAGAAGTCTCATGTACGAAGAGCCGAAGATCGAGACAGAAGAGCTGGAACTGACCGACGAGATCGGTACGGACCACCCGTCCGATTTTGAAACGCCCATCGCGTAAGATAAGGGAAGCGTTTGGTCAGAAGGAATAGTGCTATGTACGAAGAACCCAGGATCGAGACAGACGAACTGGAAGTAGCCGACGTGATCAGCACGGAAGGCCCCGGCGACCCCTCCGAGTGGGGGGACGACGGCTGGTGACGGCGGGCGGGCCCGGCCCGCAAAGCCGTGAAAGGATTTATTTGATGTACGAAGAGCCGAAGATAGAGATAGAAGATCTGGAAGTCGCCGACGTCATCAGCTTCGGCGATGACGATGAGAATTCCGATTTTGACACTCCGATGTTCTGAGGCTCCGGAAGCGTTTGACCAGGAGTAATGCCGCTGTGTACGAAGAGCCGAAGATAGAGATAGAAGACCTGGAAGTCGCCGACGTGATCAGCCTTGGCGACGACTGGGAGTCCTACAACGGCGAGCTGGGCTGACCTGCCGAAAAAAGTTATAATTTTGCGCAGAATACCGCTCTGTATTGACAAAGCGCGGTGTTTGTGCTATTATAATATATGTAATGCATTACACATCAAGGAGTACGACCATGTACGAAGAACCCATCATTGAGATCGAGGAGATCGAGGTCTCTGACGTGATCAGCACAGATCCTCCCGGAAGCGACCCCGCTAACGAGGACGATTATTAGAAAAATTGGCAATGCTCATGCATTGCCGTTTTTTTTATGACCATATATCTCATCAGACACGGCGCCACCGAGGCCAATCTGCGCCGCTGTTTCCTGGGGAGCACAGACCAGTCCCTGACGCCGGAAAGTATCCGCGAGCTGAAGGGGCGCTCCTATCCGCCCGCGGGCGCCGTGGCCGTGTCGCCCATGACAAGATGCCGGGAGACCGCGGACATAATATACGGCAGCAATTACAAAGTGTATCCCGATCTGCGTGAGATAGATTTCGGCGAGTTTGACAACAAAAATCACGAGGAGCTTCTTCGGGAGCACCACTTTTATCAGACCTGGCTGGACTCGGGGGGCGCTCTGACTCCGCCGGGAGGCGAGCCGGCCGGAGACTTCCGCCGCAGGACCTGCCGCTGCTTTTTGCAGATCATAGCCGAGACGCGGCAGTTCCCCCTGGCCATAGTGGCCCACGGCGGCACCATAAAGGCCCTTACGGACGAGTACCTTGACAACGATGCCGGAAAGGAGTTTTACTTCTGGTCGGTGAAAAACGGCGGAGGCATCGTGTGCGAGTGGGACGGAGAGAGGCTGAGGATGGTGGGCAGATTGTTTGACTGAAGCGTTTAAGGGCGGCAGGCGCGAGCCTGCCGCCCTTTGCCGCGGTCCTGTCGGAGAGAGTTTGCCTTTTGCGGGCGCGGGGCGCCCGCAAAAGGCAAAAAAAGAGCGCATGGGCAGGCGCTCCGCGCCTGCCCATGCGCGTATTATCAGGTCCCCGGCTGCGCCGGGTCATTTTTCCGCGTGGGTCAGCACCTCGCAGCCGTCCTCGGTCACCAGTATGTCGTCCTCTGTCCTGATGCCTCCCCAGCCGGGGATATAGATGCCCGGCTCCACCGTGGCGATGATGCCCGGCTCCAGAGTGACGGGGGAGGAGGGGGCAAAGGCGGCGCTGTCATGGACCGACAGTCCCAGCCCGTGGCCCAGGCTGTGGCCAAAGCGGTCGCCGTAGCCGGCGGCGGCTATGACGTCTCTGGCCGTCTTGTCTATTTCCCGGCCCGTCTTTCCGGGCCGGATGGCCTCTATGGCCCTCAGCTGGGCTTCCAGAACTATGTCGTATATCCGCCGGAATTCCGGGTCGGGCTCGCCCACAAAGAAGGTGCGGGTGATGTCCGAGTTGTAGTGGTCCAGCCGGCAGCCGAAGTCGCATTTCACCATCTGCCCTTCTTCTATCACCGCATCCGTGGGAGCGTGGTGTGGATAGGCTGCGTTGGGCCCGGCGGCTATGATGGAGGGAAACGCCGTCTCCGAGGCTCCCCGCTTTTTCATGTAGTATTCCAGGTCCAGAGCCACCTCTCTCTCCGTCATGCCCGGCCGTATGTATTCCCGCAGCCACTCTGCCGCCCTGTCCGCCAGACGGCAGGCCTTCCGGACGGCCTCTGTCTCCGAGGGGTCCTTGATGAGCCGCAGGGCTTCCGTCAGGCCGTGGGTCTCCACCGGGTCCTCTATCCGCTCGCATATATCCCTGTAGGTCCTGAGGCTCACGGAATCCGCCTCAAAGCCGCAGGGGGCGCTGCCCACTATGTCCGCGGCCGGGGACAGCATGTGCCCGCCGGCATAGTCTCTGATCTCAAAGCCGGGGCACTCCTTTTCCGCCTGTCCCGTGTAGCGGGAATCGGTGATCAGGACCTGCCGGTCCCTCCCCAGCACCAGGACTCCGTTGTCTCCGGTGAAGCCGGAGAGATAATACATGTTGTCAATATCGCTGATCAGCATGTATTCAGGGGCCTTTGACAGCAGCTTGTCTATCCTTGTGTTCATGGCTAAAATATCACGTACACGGGACTGGTGGTGACCTGCAGCGTCAGCTTGCCGCCCACGGGCAGCTTCGTGGTCTCCCCTCCCATAATGTCTATGATCTTCACGGGCCTGTCGGCGGCCAGCTCTATGGAGCCGTAGGAATCCTTGTTCCAGCACACCAGTCCCTTTTTGCCGAAGCGGGTGACAAAGCCGTACGCATAGCAGGGAGCGTATTCGGTCCGGCGGCCCGTCCAGCGGCAGTTGTCGCAGATGTTGATCAGATTGGCGTAGGCCACTCCCGAGGGCTTCGGATCCAGATTTTCGAACACCAGGCCGAAGTTGTGCTCCTGATTGAAGGGGGAGGTGCCGTCGTTGTGCAGATCGTAATAAAAGATCCGGTCCACTCCCTCGTTCAGGTGCAGCACGCACATGCGCACCAGCCAGTCCGCCTGAGTGTTCAGGTCGCAGGGGGCGTACCAGTGGTTGGTGTCGGGGCCCTCCCGGAAGGAGGAAAAGCCCACCTCGCCGATGTTCAGCTTCCACCGGGCGCCCTTTTCCTTCATCTTCTTCTTCAGGGCGTCGTAGCCCAGCAGAGTGCTCTGGTCCTCTGGGAGAGGCACGTCCCTGCGGAGGTTGTAGGCGTGGGGGGACAGGTAGTCCGGCTCGTTGACGATCCCCCGTTCCAGATACAGGTCAGCCCAGTTGAGACCGTCCAGATCCTCCCAGACTATGAGAGCGTCCTTCTGGTGGTCCCTGATGACCTTGGACACCTGCTTGGCCCACTGCCAGTACACCTCAAACCAGGGGCCTCCGTCCCAGCTGCCTCCCAGCCTCCGGGACCAGCCGAAATTGTGGGGCTCGTTGACTATGTCGTAGAGCCGGGTCATATAGCCGTACTTGTCGGCGTATTCGCCGTAGTTCTGTATATATGGGGTGAAGTCCCATTCGCTGTCCGGGGCCTTGCCGGCCTTTACTTCCTTTTCGGCGTAGGCCAGAGAGTCCTCGCACATGGCTCCTGTGAAGCAGGGCATGTATCTCAGACCGTATTCCTCAGCCGCCAGATGGGCCCTGTCCTCCAGAGTGGCCTCGCCGTCCCGGAGCCAGGTGATGCCCAGACGGCTGATGACCTCCCCCTGAGACAGGGGCCAGCCCTGATTGAAGTGTCCGTTGACTCCGAAATAGGAGCTGTCCTTGTCTATCCCCCGGGGCCGGTTCACTATGGCGTAGGTGCAAAAGCCCTCCTTGGTGAGGCCGGCGGTGGTGACTCGGTAATTCACGAAATATATGCCCGGCTTCTTCTCGGCTCTGAGGGGCGCGGAGGCGGCGCTGCCCGAAAAGCTGCAGCTCACGGGCTCACCCAGCTGCTTGCCCCGGGCGTCGGCGACCGTGTATTCGCATCTTCCCTCTGCAAAGCCCGAGGAGACCAGGGAGAGAGCCGGCTTTTCGTCGGCGTAATATATGTTCAGGGCCCCGGGCCCTTTGACTGACAGGGTGATCTCTTTCAGCATATTGTCCGCGAGCTCCTTTTTCAGGCGGTCCGGGTCGGACACGTCCGCGTATATTTCATAGATTTTTATGGAGGCGCGGTCTGCGTCTCCCTGCTTTTCCACTCCCAGCAGGAGCTGGGCCGGCAGGTCTATCCTGCGGTTTTTGTCTTCGGGAAAGGAAAAGCCCTTTTCCAGGTCTTCGGCGGTGACCGAGTATTCCCGCTTCGTTTCGTCCCGCGGGGTCAAAAGAGTCTGAAAGGTCTCGCCTTCGCTGTCTGTCAGCCGGACGAGGATGAGCCCCCGGGCTTCCGCCGTAAAGCGCAGAGAGGACAGGCTCAGCTTTTCGGGGAAGAACAGCTGCGCGTAGGCTCCGCCCTCCGACAGGTCGCACTCTATCACGGCGGCGCCGCCTTCGGTCCGGCACTCGTATTTGCCTCCCGGGACTTCGTTGCCCGGGCGCAGGATGAGCTTTTGGTCATAGGAAAAGTCTCTCAGACACACTTCCTCCGCTCCCAGAGGCCCCAGGACCGCCAGGAGGAGCAGTATCGGCAGTAACAGTTTCATAAATGAGTCTCCCTTATTCTGAATTCCGGCAGGTTGTCCGCGGATGCGTCCAGCTCCCGCAGGTATTGTTTGACGACTTCGCCGCTGGGGCCGTCCATATACACCCGGCCCTCCTTTATCCACACGGTCCTGTCGGCAAAGCCCGTGGCTGCGTGCATGTCATGGGTGACGAACACGATGGTCTTGCGGCCTTCTTCCCTGATGCGGGCCATGCGGGCGTAGCATTTTTCCTGAAAGGCCGCGTCGCCCACCGCCAGCACCTCGTCTATGAGCAGGATGTCCGGGTCCGTCTCCGTGGCTATGGCGAAGCCCAGCCGCATGAGCATGCCGGCGGAGTAGGTGCGTATGGGCTGGTCGATGTAGCTCCCCAGGTCGCAGAAGGAAATGATGCTGTCGATGCGGGCTTCGATCTCGGCCTTGCTCATGCCCAGCACCGCCCCGTTGAAATAGATGTTTTCCATGCCCGTCAGGTCCGGGTGAAAGCCGCTGCCCAGGTCCAGCATGGTGTAGAGCCGCCCCTCTGTCCGGACCTGGCCGGAGGTGGGCTTGTACACCCCGCAGATGATGCGCAGCAGGGTGCTCTTGCCGGAGCCGTTGGTGCCCACTATGGACACTGCCTCGCCCTTGCCGATGGTGATGCTCACGTCCCGCAGGGCTTCCTTATATTGCTTCTTGTATCTGCCCAGGGTGAGGATGAGCTTTTTGATGGTGGGAGCCGTGCCCTGGAGCACGAAGCTCTTTGACACCCGGTCTATGACTATGGCTTCGTTCATTACAGCTTCTCCGCAAACAGGTGTTTTCGCCGGTTGAAGAAGGACATGCCCGCCAGCAATACGGCGACGCAGATGACGGCGCACACGGCAAACATGCCCCAGTCCATGGGCAGGCTGGCCACCGTGTTGCCCGCCACCCGGCCCTCAAAGGGGGGCATGAGCAGCTTTTTGTAGGCGTCCATCAGGGTGTTGAAGGGGGACAGCATATACAGCTTGAACAGCAGGTCCCGGTGGGCCTCCGGCAGCTTGGTATATACCAGCTCCACGGGATACATGACGGGAGTGAGATAAAAGCCTATGTTGAGCAGGGCGTTCAGGATGAACTTGGTGTCATCGTAGAAGGCGTTGATGGCGCAGATCACAAAAGCGATGCCCATGATGAGGCAGGTCTGCAGCAGGACGAGGACCGGCAGCCACAAAAAGCTGAGCCTCAGGGCAGAGCCGTGGAGAAACAGCCAGAATACCAGCAGATACACCACCAGTATGCAGAGAGCCAGCAAAAAGTGTATCAGGTTGGAGAGCACGTTGGAGATGGGCAGCACCTCCCGGGGAAAGGGCACCTTTTTGATCAGGTCCCGGTGGTGCAGCAGCACCTCGGAGGAGTCCGCCAAGCCGTTGAGGACGTACTGCCAGGGCAAAAAGGCCGCCAGCAGGTAGGCCGAGTAGTTGGGGATGTCCACCCGCATGATATACTTGACCACCACCGTGATGGTGGCCACCTGGATGAGGGGGTTCGCCAGAGACCAGAAAAAGCCCAATACGGAATTCTTGTATCTGACCTTGATGTCCCTCAGCACAAGCTGGTAGATGAGGTATCTGTACGCGATGATGCTCTTGAAATCTATGTTCACTGCTCGTTCCTGTCTGTTCTTATTTTCATTATATTTACTTTGGACCGGTTTGTCAAGGCGCCCGGTTTGACCGCCGGGAAAAATATTTTGGATGAGAGGCTTGCATTTTGCCGGCGTTTCGTGTATAATTAGTTTGTATGGCCCTATAGTGCAGCGGTTAACACACATCCCTTTCACGGATGAGGCAGGAGTTCGATTCTCCTTGGGGCTGCCACAAGGCGAGATACCTCAGCTGGTCAGAGGACCCGGCTCATACCCGGGGCGTCGTCAGTTCGATCCTGACTCTCGCTACTTTCGGAACACTCGGGGAGTGTTCCTTTTTTTGTCACGGCCTGCCGGGCCCGTCCCCCGGAGGCCCCAAGACCATATCATAGAGCGGGTGAGAGGGTATGTCCGGTGAACTGACAGGCTATTTGCTGGCCGTAGCGTCCATGTGCATATACGGAGTGTATATGTCGCCCAAAAAGCTGTCCGGGCTGGAGGACAGCCGCTTTACCTTCTGGATGGCCTGCGGCATCATCGCGTCCGCCTCGGTCCTCTTTGTTCTGTGCCCCCGGGGCGCCGTGACGCCGGCCATGGCAGGCATGTCGGTGGCCGCCGGGCTGGTGTGGGCCACGGGCAACTTTGCCTATACTCTCAGCATCTCCCGCATAGAGCTCACCCGTTCCACTCCCATCAAAAACCTGTCCGCCCTGCTGGGGCTGCTGTTCGGCATGGCCTTTCTGTCGGAGGGGGACGGCCGGAGCGTCTTCAAAATATGCTGCATCTGCCTGTCGGGGGCGCTCATAGTGGCGGGAGCCTGGCTCCTGTCCCGGGTGGGAGTGTCCTCCGGCCCCAAAAAGCTCCCTCTCCGGGACTATGTCACCGGCTGCGCCCTGGCTCTCTGGGCTGCCGTGGCCTTCAGCATATACACGGTGCCCATGAAGCTGGCCTTCCGGGCAGGCATGTCTCCCTCGGACTATCTGTTTTTTATGTCCGTGGGCATCTTTTGCGGCATGACCCTGCTGGCCCTCTGGGCCGGCTGGCGGCCCCATATAGCCGTGTTTACCGAGCACACCTTTTCCGCGGGAGGCCCGAAAAGGGGAGACGGCTTTTTCAGGAGCAGGCTCATGGCAGCGGCCAGCGGACTGGGGCTGACTCTGGGGCAGCTGATGGCAAACTACGCCGTGGGGCTGGCGGGAGTGGCGGTGGTCTGGCCCATCACCAAGAACTCGGTGGCTGCTGTGATGTTCAGCGTATTTGTGCTGAAGGACGTGGACCGCAGCTCCTCCGGCGGCTTTTTGTGGTGGGGGATGGCCCTGTGTCTGGCCGGTATCATAATAATGGGAATGGGTGTCTGAACATGGAAAAAGAACGGCTCGTATATGAGGGCGAGAGAGGCCTGAGGGCGGACGTATATCTGGCTCAGGCTTTTCCCGGCTATTCCAGAAGCCGGATGCAAAAGCTGATCCGGAGCGGCAGGATACTGGTGAACGGACAGCCGGTCCGGGCCGGCGCCCGGCTGGAGCCGGGAGACGTGATAGAGGCGGAATTTGAGCTGCCCGCCGATACGTCGGTCAAGGCCGTGAGCATGCCTCTGGACATAGTGTATGAGGACGAGGATCTCATAGTGATCAACAAGCCCTCGGGGCTGACGGTGCACCCCGCCGCCGGCCACCGGGACGACACTCTGGTCAACGGCCTGCTGGCCTACACCGGGGATATCGCCGGCATAGGCGACGAGGAAAGGCCCGGCATAGTCCACCGGCTGGACAAGGATACCTCCGGGCTCATGTGCGTGGCCCGGAGCCCTGTGGCCTATCAGTCTCTCCAGCAGCAGATACAGACCAGAAGGATGCACCGCCGGTATCTGGCCATAGTCCTGGGGGACCCGGACTTCGAAGAGGCGGTCATAGACGCTCCCATAGGCAGGAGCCCCGCCGACAGACAAAAGCAGGCTGTGATCACAGACACGGACAAATATACCGCCAGGGAAGCCCTGACCCGGGTGACCGTCAGGGAGCGCTTTGGCAGCTTTTCTCTGGTGGAGTGCGCGCTGGACACGGGCCGGACCCATCAGATACGGGTGCATATGGCCTACATCAGGCATCCGGTCCTGGGGGACCCCCTCTACGGGGGAGTGAAAAAACACGTTCCTTTTCGGGCCACCAAGCAGCAGGAGCAGACCTACGCCGCTCTGTGCTCCTCCCTCAGGGGACAGCTGCTCCACGCATACAGCCTCAGCCTGCTGCATCCGGTCACGGGTGAAGAGCTGACCTTTGAAGCGCCCCTCCCCGAGGAATTCCGGGCCATGCTGGATTTCCTGCGCAGGGAGCTGGGCTGCAGCCGCTGATGGACTACCGGGCTCTTCTGCGCCGGCTGGAGCACGACCGGCAGCTGGCCTGCGTCAACACCCGGGAAGCTCAGGCAGCCGTCTTTGCGGACCTGCCTCCCGGTCTGTCGCCCAGGGTGGCGGAGGACCTGAGGTGGAACTTCGGCATCAAGAGACTGTTTTCCCACCAGAGGCAGGCCTGGGACCTGCTGCAGGAGGGCAGGGATATCATCATCACCACTCCCACCTCTTCCGGCAAGAGCCTGTGCTACAATCTGCCGGTGGCCCACGCCGTGTGCTCCGACGCCCCTGCCTCCGCTCTGTATATCTACCCCACCAAGGCTCTGGCCGCCGACCAGCTGAAAAAGCTCTCGGAATTCGAGTGTCTGAAGGGCAGGGTGTTCACCTATGACGGTGACACCCCCCGGGAGTCCCGGGAATACGTCAGAAAGCAGGCGAGCATAGTGCTTACCAATCCGGACATGCTCCATATGGGCATACTGCCCTATCACACGAACTGGTCCTCCTTTTTGCATCGCCTGAGATATATCGTCACCGACGAGGTGCACACCTACACGGGCCTTTTTGCCTCCCACATGGCCTTTGTGCTCCGCCGGCTGCTGGCCCTGTGCTCCGAATACGGCTCCCGGCCCTCCCTCATATTTACCTCCGGCACGGTGTCCGACCCCGCCGAGCTGGCGGAAAAGCTGTCCGGCAGGCCCTTCGTGACGGTGGACAGGTCCGGGGCTCCCTCCGGCAGCAGGACCATAGCCTTCTGGAACCCGCCTGTGGCGGGAGCCGACGGGGAGCTGCGGCGCAGCGCCGCCGACGAGACCTCCCGGCTGATGACCGAAGCCCTGACAAGGGGCTGCAGGACCATTGCCTTCGGCAAATCCCGGCTGTCGGTGGAGCTGATGACCAGAAAGGTGAAGGAGGCGCTGAAGGACCGCGCCGGGGACCTGTCCGACAAGGTGGTGTCCTACAGGGCGGGCTATACTCCCGAAAGACGGCGCCATCTGGAGCAGCTGATATTTTCCGGCAAGGTGCGGGGCATCCTGTCCACCAGCGCTCTGGAGCTGGGCATAGACATAGGCAGCCTGGACGTCTGCCTGTCCGCCGGCTATCCCCGCCGCCTGTCCGCCCTGTGGCAGCAGTTCGGCCGGGTGGGCAGAGGCGAAAACGACAGCCTGTGCGTCTTCGTGGCCCAGAACAGCCCCATCGACCAATACTACATGCAGAACCCCGGAGAGTTCTTTGACGGCAAGGTGGAGGCCTGCGTGGTGGACCTCTGCAACCCCTACGTGGTCACGGACCAGCTGGCCTGCTCCCTGAGAGAGCTGCCCCGGACCGCCCGGGAGATATTCGAAATGTTCGGGGAGACCGGGCTGGAGATGCTCTCCGGGCTGTACGAAGAGGGGCTGGCGGGATATATGGGAGGCCGGTTCGTCTGGCTGGGGACCCGGGAGCCCTCCGGCGAGGTGAATATCCGGGGCGCTCTGGGAGAGCCCTGCAGCATCATGTCCATGGAGGAGACGGGAGTCCGGCTCCTGGGGACCTGCGACGCCGCCAGGACCCTGTGGACCCTGTACGAGGGCGCCGTGTATATCCACGAGGGAGACAGCTATATAGTCCGCCGGCTGGACCGGGAGGAAAACTGCGCCTGGGTGGAGCCCACCCGGGTGAACTACTACACGGTCACCAACGAGAGCTACTCGGTCAGCGAAAAAAGGGCCCTGGCCCGGGGGCAGACCCGCTGCGGCTTTATCCGCTACGGCTATTCCTCCGTGACCGTGTCCGTGCCCTCCTACACCAAAAAGGCCCTGCAGGGCGGCAGGATACTGGGCAAGACCCCTCTGGACCTGCCGGACACGGAGCTCTATACCCAGAGCGTGTGCTTTGACGTCCCCCGGGAGGCGGCGGACAGGCTGAAGGGCCGGGGCATGGACCCCGCCGGAGCCATACACGCTCTGGAGCACGCCCTTATAGCCGTGGCCCCCATACTGGTGAGCTGCGACAGGAACGATCTGGGAGGGGTGTCCTTCCTGACCCACCCGGCGTCCGAGGGGCGGCCCTGCATATTCATATACGACGGGGTCCAGGGAGGCTGCGGCATCTGCGGCAAGCTCTTTGCCGACTATGAGGCCTGGTTCGAAAAGGCATATCAGGCCGTCACCGCCTGTCCCTGCCGGGACGGCTGCCCCGCCTGCGTCCAGTCGCCCAAGTGCGGCAACAACAACTCGCCTCTGGACAAGCAGGGAGCGGTGTATCTGCTGGAGGAGCTGCTGAAGGGCCGGTAGGCCGGGTTTTGCTTTTTGCCGTAATTATGGTATAATATTAATTAGTGTTTTTAGATATTCCGGAGCGTTTATGAGATATCTGACTCTGGCGCTGCTCCTGTGGCTTCTGGGGGCAGTCCCTTTGCTGGCGGCGGAATACAGATCCGAGACCCTGAAGGAGCAGGACATCAGGTGGTTCGACGCCGCCGGAGAGCCCTTCCGGGTGTACGGTCTGTTTGCGCCGGACAGGGAGCATCCCTGTTATTACAGAGTGCCCGGCCGGGTGGCAGAGACCGTGAGCCCTGTCTTTGCCATGCTTTCCCGGCATACGGCGGGAGGCAGAGTGCGCTTTGCCACCGACAGTCCCTACGTGGCCGTTCACGTGACGGAGGCAGACGGCATCCCCCGGACCAATCTGACTCTGACCTTCAGCAACGGGCTGGACCTCTACGTGGGGAAAAAGCAGAGATACGCGGGCACCTATATGCCGCCCGAGGTCTCCTACGAGGGCTTTGACGGCATATTGTATCCGGAAGGCGGCTTTCGCACCGTCACCCTGAATATGCCCCGATACGCGGGAGTAAAGGAGCTCTGGATAGGCCTGAAGGAGGGCTCCCGCCTGGAGAGGGCGGAGGACTACCGCATGGAGAAGCCCGTGGTGTTCTACGGCTCTTCCATCACCCAGGGCGAATGCGCTTCCCGGCCCGGCAACACCTATGAGGATATCATTTCCAGAGAGCTGGACGTCAATTACGTCAATCTCGGCTTCAGCGGCAACGCTCTGGGAGAGCAGGCCGTCTGCGACTATATAGCCGGTCTGGATATGTCCTGCTTTGTCATGGACTACGACCACAACGCCCCGTCGGCAGAGCATCTGGACAAGACCCATTACAATATGTACCGCACGGTGCGCCGCGCCCACAGAGACCTGCCCGTCATACTGGTCTCCCGGCCCAATCCGGTGCTCAACGAGGACCGCCGGCGCAGGCTGGACGTCATCAGGGCTACCTATGACAGAGCAAAAAGAGAAGGGGACAAACACGTGTATCTGGTCCCCGGAAACGAATTTATGAGAGGCTATTCCGCCGACGCCTGGACCGTGGACGACACCCATCCCAACGATTTTGGGATGGTGCTCATGGCAAAACGGCTCCAAACAGTGCTGAAGCCTCTATTGAAAGGAGACAAATAATGAATGCTTCCCTGAACCCTACAGAAATGGCAGTATTTATCCTGTACCTGCTCTTTATGGTCGGTATAGGTATATACTTCTTCTTCAAGAGCAAGGCAGGCGGAGAAAAGACCTATTTCCTGGGCGGCAGAGCCATGTCCCCCTGGGTAGCGGGCCTCTCCGCCGGCGCGTCGGATATGAGCGCCTGGGTGCTCATGGGCCTGCCTACCTCCATATACGCCCTGGGTATGGGGCAGATGTGGATCCCCATCGGCCTGGCAGTGGGCTACGCCCTGTCCTGGCTGCTGGAGGCTCCCAGGCTCCGGAGCTTTTCCATCGTGGCCAATGACTCCGTGACCATCCCCCAGTATCTGACCAACAGGTTCCTGTCCAAGTCCAACGGGCTCCAGGTGCTGTGCGCCATAGTGTTTCTCATAGCCTACACGGTGTATGCCGCTTCCAGCATGAAGGCCTGCGGCACCCTGTTCCACACCGTGACCGGCATGAACGAGATCACCGCCATGTACGTGGCCGCCCTCATCATAGTGGGCTACACCTTCATGGGCGGCTTCTCCGCCGTGTGCTGGACCGACTTCTTCCAGGCTCTGCTGATACTGGCCGCCATGATGTTCGTGCCCATCGCCGCCATGTCCATGGTAGATTTTTCCGCCTCCCAGTCCATAGCAGGCGAAGACTACTGGAACATGTTTGCCAGCTGGAAGGACATAGTCTCCGGTCTGGCCTGGGGCCTGGGCTACTTTGGCATGCCTCACATCATCATCAGATTTATGTCCCTGAAGAGCCAGAAGGGTATGAAAAAGGCTGCCGCCGTGGGTATATCCTGGACCACCCTCATAGTGATATTTGCCGCCGTCATAGGCATCTGCGGCCGCCTGTATCTGGGCTACGATGAGCAGATAGAGAGCAACTCGGTGGTCTTCATAGTCATGGTCCGCAGGATGTTCCCGGCCATCATCTCCGGCATACTCCTGTCCGCCGTGCTGGCGGCCTCCATGTCCACCGCCGACAGCCAGCTGCTGTCCGCCGCCTCCGCCGTGGCCAGCGACGTGTACAAGCCCGTCATTCGCAAGAACAAGATAAGCGACACGGAGATGCTGTGGGTGGGCAGAGCCCTGGTGCTGCTGGTCTCCCTGGCCGCCATCTACATCGCCGCCAACCCCGAGAGCGGCTCCATCATGTCTCTGGTGTCCAACGCCTGGGCCGTGTTCGGCTCCGCCTTCGGCCCCGTGATCCTGCTGAGCCTCTTCTGGAAGAGACTCACCTTCGCCGGCGCCTTTGCGGGCATATTCTGCGGCGCTCTGGCGGACATCTGCTGGATGGTGTTCCTGAACGGGACCGGCATATACGAGCTGATGCCCGGCTTCATAGCCGGACTGGCGGCCTCCGTCATCGCTTCGCTGGTGAGCCCCAGACCCGACGCTCAGGTGGAGGAGCTGTTTGACAAATCGGTCAATTATCAGGACTGAGGCCTCCCCGGCCGCGGCCCCGCGCGTGAAACAAACGCCTGCCAAAATATGTATTATAAATGTAGGCTGCGCGGGGCCGCGTGCTGCGGGCCCTGCGCTGTGACTGTGCAGCGGAGGCATATCCATTGAGCTCAAATTACGGTAAAAATCTGAAGATCACCCTTTTCGGAGAGGCGAAAGGGCGCGCCGTGGGCGTGGTGATCGACGGTCTTCAGCCGGGCGTCAGGATAGACTTTAACGCCATCGACCTGGAGCTGAAGCGCCGAAAGGGAGGCAACCCCCTGACCAGCCCCGCCGACGAGACCGACGTCCCCATGGTGCTGTCCGGCCTCGAGGACGGCGTCACCTGCGGCACCCCCTTCTGCGCGGCCCTGAGGACCCGGGAGGACTGCGCTCCCGACCCGGAGGGCGGCATACCCCGGGAACACGACATATACAAGGGCTTCAACGGCCTGGTGTCCGGAGGACATCTGTCCGCCAGAGCCGCCGCGGGCATAGTGTTTGCCGGTGCCCTGTGCAAGCAGATACTCAAGACCCGGGGCATAGGCATAGGCGCTCACGTGCTGTCCGTGGGCAAGGTCAGGGGAGAGTCCTTTGACAAGACAGACATCAATCCCGGCATGCTCCAGTGCCTGACCACCGAGAGGATACCTCTCCTGGATCCCTACGTGAGAGAGGCCATGGAGGAAGCCGTGGCGGATGCGGCCCGGCGCAGGACCAGTCTGGGAGGCGTCATAGAGGCCGCAGTCATAGGTCTTCCCGCCGGTCTTGGGGAGCCCTTTTTTGACAACACCGAGAGCGTGCTGAGCCATCTGCTGTTTGCCATCCCCTCCGTCAAGGGAGTGGACTTCGGCGGCGGCTTCGGCCTGGCGGAAATGGACGCCCACGAGATAGGGGGCGCCGCCTCCAATCTGTCCGGCGGAGTGGAGGGAGGCATATCCAACGGCATGCCCCTGATCTGCAGGGCTGCCTTTGCGCCGTCGCTGCCGGACCCGGGAGACCCGGACGCGGACCTGAGCTACGACCCCTGCGCCGTGCTGAGGGCCTGCCCGGTGGTGGAGGCCATGCTGGCCATCGGCGTGCTGGATATACTCTACAGCAAGCAGGCCAAGACCCCGGCGGGATAGGCTCCGGGGGCGTTTTGGCGATTTTTTCGCAAAAGGCTTGATTATTTTTTCCTGTAGTGGTATCATAATATATGCAGGACCAATCGGGAAGTAGCGCAGTTTGGTAGCGCACTTGAATGGGGTTCAAGGGGCCGCAGGTTCAAATCCTGTCTTCCCGACCAGCTTTTATATTGCATTCCGTCAGGGAATGCATATTTTTTATCTGCAGGTATGCTATGCTTTTCTTAGACAGCGAGGCCATGCTCCGCAAGGCCCGGGCTCTGTACCTGAGCGGCTGCACCCATACGGCCGTGGGGCTCCTGGGCAGGATATTGCAGTATGACAGGGAGGACCCGGAGGTCTATTTTCTCCGGGGCTGCTGCTACAGTCAGATGGCCGATTTCCCCTCGGCCCTGGAGGACTTTGACAGCTGTCTCCGGCTGGACCCCTCCGACCCGGAGGCCCATCTGGAGAAGGGCAACGTCCACCAGTATATGGGGGACAGGGACAAGGCCATAGAGTGCTACGAGACCGCCCAGGCTCTGGACCCCTTTTGCTCCAACGCCGTGTACAATCTGGGCAGCATGTATCTGGACGCCGGCGACCTGCCGGAGGCGGCGGACTGTTTTCTGCGGGTGGCCCAGCTCAGGCCCTGGGACGTGGACTCCCTCAACAATCTGGCCGTCTGCTACGCCTCCATGGGGCGGGAGGAGGAGGCCAGGAGCATTCTGGAGCGGGCCGTGACCATCGATCAGGATCACGAGGACGCGCCGGTGAACCTGCATATCCTGGAGCGCCGCGGCGCCGGCAGGCCCTGATGAATACTTTTTGGATTTGTGATATAATAGTATATGTATATCTTCTTATATAGGACAGAGTTTACAGAACAACCGGAGTAAGAATATGTTGACAAGCAATGACGTGCGTTCCGCCTATCTGAAGTTCTTTGAGAGCAAGGGCAGCCTTATCCTGCCCAGCGACAGCCTGGTGCCGGATGATTCCTCCCTGCTGTTTACTTCGGCGGGCATGGTGCAGTTCAAGCCCTATTTCATGGGCGAAAAAAAGCCTCCCTGCGGAAGGGTGACCACTTCCCAGAAGTGCATGCGCACCGACGATATCGAAGAGGTGGGCGACGCCGTACATCACACCTTTTTTGAGATGCTGGGCAATTTCAGCTTCGGCGATTATTTCAAGAGAGAAGCCATCAGCTGGGCCTGGGAGTTCCTGACCGAGGTGCTCAACGTGGATCCGGACCGCCTGTGGACCACCGTGTATAAGGATGACAACGAAGCCTATGACATGTGGCACAAGGGCATAGGCTTTCCCGCCGACAAGATAGTCAGGGCCGGCGCCCACACCAACTACTGGCCTGCCGACGCTCCGGCCAAGGGCCCCAACGGCGTGTGCGGCCCCTGCAACGAAATATATCTGGACGTCAACCCGGAGCAGGGCAGACCCGAGGACCCCGCCTGGTCCATAGCCCACGATTCCAACCGCTTTGTGGAGATCTGGAATCTGGTGTTCACCCAGTTTGACCGGCAGGACGGCGGCGAGCTGGTGCCGCTGCCCTTCAGAAACATAGACACGGGCATGGGCCTGGAACGGGCCACCGCCGTGCTGAACGGCTTTACCTCCAACTATGACACGGACCTCTTCGTGCCCATCATCAGGCAGATCGAGCTCCTGTGCGGCAGAAAATACAAGAACGGCGATCCTCAGGACGACAGGTGCTTCCGGGTCATCAGCGACCACATCAGGAGCGCCGTGTTTGCCATGTCCGACGGCGTCATGCCCTCCAATGCGGGACGGGGCTACGTGCTCCGCCGGCTCATACGCAACGCCGTCCTCAAGGGCCGCAGGCTGGGCCTCAACGAAAACTTTATGACAGGCATGATATCCTGCGTGGTGGACAAGATGGGCTCCGTGTATCCCGAGCTGGTGGAGCGCTCCTCCTTCGCAGAGAGCGTCATGAGCGCCGAGGAAGAAAAATTCCGCTCTACCCTGGAGTCCGGCATGCAGAAGCTGGAGGACGCCCTTCGGGACGTGAAGGCTCAGGGCGGCGACGTCATCAGCGGCCAGACTGCCTTCAGCCTCTACGACACCTACGGCTTCCCTCTGGAGATCACCATCGACGTGTGCCGGGAGGAAGGCATACGGGTGGATACGGACGGCTTTGACGAAGCCATGAACGAGCAGAAGACCAGAGGCAAGGACAGCGGCAACTTCTCCGAGGTCATGGGAGCCCAGACCGAAAAATACATCCGGGACCTGGAAGGCCAGGGCGTGGGCAAGACCGTGTTTACGGGCTATGACACCCTCCATGACGACTCCATCGTCACAGGCATCGTCAGGGACGGCGTGTGCGTGGAGGAGGCTGTGGCCGGCGACGAGGTCCTCATAGTCTGCGCCAAGACTCCCTTCTACGGCGAGATGGGCGGACAGGTGGGCGACAAGGGTGTCATGAAGACGGACACCGCTTCCGTGGAGGTCTATGACACCAAGAGAGACTCCGGCTATTTTCTCCACTACTGCAGGATCACCAAGGGAGCCATCCCTCTGGGCAGCAAGGTGAGCCTGTCCGTGTCCGCCAGATTCAGGATGGACATAGAGCGCAACCACTCGGCCACCCATATCCTCCATTCGGCCATACAGTCCGTGTTCGGCGAGCACGCAGTGCAGGCGGGCTCCTACGTGTCCGATTCGCGGCTGCGCTTTGACTACTCCCATTTTGCCGCTCCCACTCCCGCCGAGCTCATCAAGATCGAAAACATAGTGAACGAGGCCATCCTGTCCGACATGAAGGTGTCCACGGTGGAGACCTCCATTTCCAAGGCCAGAGAGCTGGGAGCCAAGGCTCTCTTCGGAGAGAAATACGGCGACACGGTCAGAGTGGTGGATATATTCGGCATGTCCAAGGAGTTCTGCGGCGGGACCCACGTCAAGCATTCCGCTCAGATCGGCCTCTTCAAGATAGTGTCCGAGAGCTCCGTGGGCGCCGGAGTGCGCAGAGTGGAGGCTGTCACAGGCCGCTACGTGCTGGATTATCTCAGGGAAGCCGACGCCAGGCTGCAGGAAATAGCCTCCGTCACCAACAGCCAGCTCCAGGACGTGGTCAACTCGGTCAGGAGGCTCTCCGACGCCAACAAAGAGCTCACCGACCAGCTGGAGGCCACCAAGGAAAAGGCTGTCATAGGCAAGATACAGGATCTCATAGTCAGGACCGAGGTGGTGGGAGATACCAGATATCTGGGCGCCTACATAGAGACCCAGGACGTCTCCGCCGTGAAGATGATGGCCGACTCCGTCATAGAGCGTATGAAGAGCGGCTGCGTCCTGATAGGCGGCTACACCGAGGGCAAGATAGTATTTGTGGCCAAGGCCACCGACGACCTGGTGGCCAGAGGCATCCACTGCGGCAAGCTCATCAGGGTGGCTGCCACAGCCACCGGCGGCAAGGGCGGCGGCAAGCCCGATTTTGCCCAGGGCGGCGGCAAGGATACCTCCAAACTGGAGGAAGCCTTTGCCAAGGCCAGAGAAGCCTTCGGAGAGCAGCTGAAATAAATACCTCCGGCCTATGAAAAGACTGCTGGCTCTGGATATAGGAGACGCCCGGGTGGGCGTCGCCGTGTGCCTCAATCCTCTGGGGATAGTGTCGCCTCACTCCGTGCTCGAGAGGACCAGGAGCATCAAGGCCGACGTGAGGCAGATAGAGGCCATCGTCCGGGAAAACCGCATAGACAAGGTGATCATAGGCCTGCCGTCGGGGCCGGATTCGGAGCAGGCAGTGAAAAACAGCGAGCTGGCCGACAGGCTCATGCGCCGCAGCGATTTTCCGCCCTGCCAGTACTGGAACGAGGACTTTAGCTCGGCGGACGCCGAGGAAGAGCTGAAGGCCATGGGCAGGAGCAGGCAGAAGAGGCGGCAGGTGATAGACCGGTCGGCAGCGGTGCTGATACTGGAAAGCTATATAAGGTGTGAAGAACTATAATGTGGGGTCAAAAGCACGTGCGGACCGTGATGGTCATCCTGGTGGCCGTGGTCGGATACCTGTGGTATCAGTGTCTCCCTCCCTCGCTGTCCGATGAGGTGGTGTTTATCACCATTCCCAAGGGGTCCACTCTGTCTCAGGCTGCCTCGCAGCTGAAGTCGGCGGGCATCATACGCAGCGATACGGCTCTGAAGCTCTATATGAGGCTGAAGGGCCTCGCGGACGATGTCAAGCCCGGGACCCACAGGTTTTACCGGCGGCTGCCCGTGGCGGGCATATCGGCGGAGCTGGTGAGGAGCACCCGGGACAGCTCGGTGATCACGGTGCCCGAGGGCTTTACCATCGCCCAGATCCAGAACAGATACAACCTGCTCAAGGAAAAGACGGGGGACAGGTTCTGCTATCTCACCCTGAACGTGCCCGTGGGCTCCGTGTCCTTTATCCCTTCGGATTCCATGGAGGGCTATCTGTTCCCGGACACCTATCCCATAGCGGAAGAGGACGAGATGGGGCTCATCAGGCAGATGACCTCCAACTTCGAGCGCAAGGTCATCCTGAACTACCGGGAGGAGATAGCCGCGGCTGGAGAAAAGTATTTTCACGAGTCCGACTTCTATGAGGCCCTCTACAAGATAGTGACCGTGGCGTCCCTCATAGAGAGGGAGGCCAAAGTCCCGTCGGAAAGGCCCATCATCGCGTCGGTCATATACAACAGGCTGGAAAAGGGCATGCGTCTCCAGATAGACGCCACCGTGAGCTACGTGCCCGGCAGGAGCACGAACAACAAAGAAAAGACCACCCTGAGCGACACGAAAAAGAAGACCGAATACAACACCTACCGGATAGACGGGCTGCCGGCGGGCCCCATCTGCAACCCGGGGCTGGAGTGCATCAGGGCCGCCTTTGAGCCTGCCCGGACCGATTATCTCTACTACGTGGCCCGCAAGGACGGGTCCCACGTCTTTACCCGCTCCTTCGCCGAGCACAAGAAGGAAAAGGCCCGGGTCAAATGAAGGGTCCTCTCAAAGCCTTTGCGCAGTGGCTCAGGCCCGATATGTGGGCGGAGCGGGTGTCCGACCTGACGCCCGGCCTGCTGGAAGAGCGGGGGATAAAGGCGATCATACTGGATCTGGACAACACCCTGCTGCCCTGGAAGAGCGACCGGGTCCCGGAGGAAAACCTGCGTTGGGCCGAGGGTCTCCGGCGGGAGGGCATCAAAATATTCGTGCTGTCCAACACCACGAAGCCCGGGCGCATGAAGGCCATATGCGCCGGCATAGGCGCCGGGTGGATACATCCCGCCGCCAAGCCAAACAAAAGCAGCTTTTTGCGGGCCGCCCGCAGCCTGGAGCTGGAGCCCCGGGAGATAGCGGTGGTGGGAGACCAGCTGTTTACGGATATGCTGGGAGGCAGGCTGGCAGGAATGTATCTCGTGCTCGTCAGACCCATCAGCGCCGTGGAATTTGCGGGCACCCGTCTCATATCCCGGCCGGCCGAGCGGCTGCTGAAAAAGTATATGCAGGCCCCTTTTTGAGGAAAAACCAAGATTTTTTCGGATTTTTCATAGATTTTTCCTTCAGGTTTGCATAAGGGCCGGCATATGTGATATAATAAATCTATACAGTGAATAAAACTTAGCTTGATGAATACTATACTGTTTTGAAACAGGAGCACAACATGGCATTAGCAAGAAAAGATGTAGGAGAGATCCTCGTAACGAAAGGATATATGACCCAGCAGCAGCTGGAGCAGGTCAGAGTCGCTCAGAAGAACGCCCCGGGCGATCTGGGCAAGATAGCCGTGGAGCTGGGCTTTGTGACCGAGAAGCAGGTCATAGAAGCAAAGGCCGAGTCCTTCAACTATCTGTTCTTTGACTTTGAGAAATCCGCCAAGACCATAGATCCCAAGTGCGCGACCCTCATACCCGAGCACGTTGCGAGAAAATACAAGGCGATCGCTCTGGGCAAGAAGCACGACAAGCTGTTTGTCTGCATCTGCAATCCCGGCGACAACACGGCGCTGAACGATATACGCCTGGCCACCGGCGTTCAGAACATCAAGATATGCCTGGGCAGCGAAGACGAGATCCTGGCTGCCATAGACCAGTATTACAAGACAGATCAGGGCATCGTGCCCTCCAACGTGGACAACACGGATATCACCGCCAAGCCGGAGAACACCCTGTCCTCCGAGATCAGACAGAATCTGGTGGATATGCAGAACGCGGACGTCGACGACGACGAGGAAGAGGGCGAGGATCAGAACACCGCTCCCATCGTCCGCTTGGCCTATTCCATCATCAAGCTGGCCATCGAGGACGGCGCATCGGATATCCACATAGAGCCCCAGAGAGACAACGTCCGCGTCAGATACAGGATCGACGGCGTGCTCCACGAGGTCATGCCTCTGCCCAAGTACGTTGACAAGCCTCTTACGTCCCGCTTCAAGATCATGTCGGATATGAATATCGCCGAAAAGAGAGCTCCTCAGGACGGCCGTATCGGTATCATGCTGGACAAGAAAGACTATGACCTTCGTGTCAGCTGCCTTCCCACCGTCCACGGCGAAAAGATCGTTATGAGAATCCTGGACAAGAGCTCCGTCCTCCTGGGTCTCAACAAGCTGGGCTTTACCCACGAGCTCCAGTCCGAAGTGGAAGAGCTCATCAGCCAGCCTAACGGCTGCGTGCTGCTGACCGGACCTACAGGTTCGGGCAAAACCACCACGCTGTATTCGATCCTGCACAAGCTGAACACCATCGAAAAGAATATCCTCACCGTAGAGGACCCTGTAGAATACCAGCTGCCCGGTATCGCCCAGGTCCACGTGAACAGAAAAGCCGGCCTGACCTTCGCTACGGCCCTGCGCTCCTTCCTGAGACAGGACCCCGATATCATCATGGTCGGTGAAATGAGAGACCTGGAAACCGCCAGCATCGCCATCGAGTCCGCACTTACCGGACACCTTGTGCTGAGCACCCTCCACACCAACGACGCTCCTTCCGCTATCACCAGACTTGCCGATATGGGTATTGAGGAATACCTGATCGCCGCTACTATGATAGGTATAGTCGCCCAGCGTCTTGCCAGAAGGATATGTCCCAACTGCAAGACCTCCTATCAGGTGCCCGCCTCCGACCTGAGGCGCTTTGGCCTGAAGGAGTTTGACGACAACGAGATGATCACCCTCTACAAGGGCACCGGCTGCGAAAAGTGCAAGAACACCGGCTACAAGGGACGCTGCGGCATCCACGAGATGCTCACCGTCAACGACGAAGTCCGCGAGCTCATAGTCCGCAAGGCCCCCGTGACCAACCTGAGAGAAGCCGCCAAGGCCAACGGCATGAACGAGCTGAGAGAAGACGGACTGATCAAGGTCCTCGAGGGCATCACCACTCCCGACGAGGTCATGAGAGTCGTCTTTACGGCCGGTTATTGATAGGGGAGACTATATGGCAGACAAACCTACTACCTTCGCTCCTCAGGACGTCAAGTCCCTGAACGACGTCCATCTGGACGATCTGCTGAACGAAATGGCCAGCCTGGGCTCCTCCGACCTTCACCTGGCGGTGGGGCTCCCGCCCATGATCCGCAAGGACGGCGGTCTCAGGAAGCTGAACTATGAAGTCTTCAAGCCCATGATCCTCCAGAGGGTCATATACGACATCCTGAACGACGAGCAGATACAGAAGTTCGAAGAGTCCTGGGAGCTGGATATGTCTTACTACGTCCAGAACCTGGCCCGTTTCAGGGTGAACATATATAAGGACAGAGGCAATCTGGCCGGCGCCTTCCGTATCATCCCCATGAAGACCCCTACCATCGAGGAGATGGGTCTTCCCAAGGTGCTGGGGGATCTGTGCGAAAAGCCCAGAGGCCTCATACTGGTGACCGGTCCTACCGGCTCCGGCAAGTCCACCACCCTGGCTGCCATGGTCCACAAGATCAATCTGGAGCAGGAGCAGCATATCATCACCATCGAGGACCCTGTGGAATTTGTCCACAATCACATCAAGAGCATCGTCAATCAGAGAGAAGTGGGCACGGACACCAAGGCCTTTGCCAACGCTCTGAGAGCCGCCATGCGTGAAGACCCGGACGTCATCCTGGTGGGTGAAATGAGAGACCTGGATACCATGCAGAATGCTATCCGGGCCGCCGAGACAGGCCACCTGGTCTTTGCCACCCTCCACACCAATTCCGCGTCTTCCACCGTGGACAGGATCGTGGACTCCTTCCCTGCGGAGCAGCAGGAGCAGATCAGGCTCATGCTGTCCAACTCCCTGCAGGCTATCCTGTGCCAGCAGCTGCTGCCCAGAGCCTCCGGCAAGGGCCGTATAGCCGCCATGGAGATCCTGCTGGGGACTCCCGCCGTGCGCAACCTTATCCGTGAATCCAAGAGCCATCAGCTGACCAGTACCATCCAGACCAGCGGCGGTATCGGCATGCAGACCATGGACCAGCACCTGAAGGAGCTGTATCAGTCCGGAATGGTCACCTATGACGACGCCGTGGGCAAGGCCATGAGCCCAGAAGAGTTCAAGGCCATGGTATCGTCGGGTCAAGTGAAAAAATAACCATAGGAGGCAGTACACATGCCCAGTTTTTCGTATACCATCAAGGACGAAGAAGAAAAGATCCTGGAAGGCACAGCCGAAGCCGACAGTGAAGATATTCTCCGCACCCGTCTTTCCGAACAGGGCTTTACCGTTCTCGAGATAAAGCAAACCAAGACCACCACCGGCGCCCGCAAGGTGTACGGCGGCGTCAAGGCCAAGGACCTGTCCATCATGTGCAGACAGTTCTCCGTTATGATCGACGCCGGCGTGTCCCTGGTCCGCAGCCTGAACGTTCTCAGTCAGCAGGTGTCCAACCCCAAGCTGAAGATAGTGCTGGAGGACGTGAAGCTGGACGTGGAGGCTGGTAATCAGCTCTACAAGGCTCTGTCAAAGTATCCCGCCATATTCGACAGACTGTTCGTCGGTCTGATCAAGGCCGGCGAGGTCGGCGGTAACCTGGAAGAGTCCCTGCACAGACTGTCGGAGTTCCTGGAGTCCGACGTGAAGCTCAAGAACAAGATCAAGTCCGCTATGACCTATCCTACGGTAGTTATGGTGGCGGCCATCACCATCGTGCTGGTGCTGATGACCTTTGTCATCCCTCAGTTTTTGAGCATGTTTGAGGACCTGGGCGTCAAGGAGCTCCCTCCCACCACCCAGTTCCTGAAGGACTTTTCCGACTTCCTGCTGCAGAAGTGGTATCTGCTCATAGGCATCGTGGCCTGCGCCGTGGGTCTGTGGAAGTGGATCGCCTCCACCAAACTGGGCAACAGGTGTATCGACTGGGGCAAGCTGAAGGTGCCCGTGTTCGGCGATCTGACCCTGAAGGTGGCTATCAGCCGTTTTGCCAGAACCCTGGCTACCCTCCTCTCCTCCGGCGTGCCCATTCTGCAAGCCATGGAGACCGTGGCCGGCACCGTGTCCAACGAGATCATCTCCGACGCCATCTTTGACGCCAGAGAAGCCATCCGCGAAGGTGAGGGCATCGCTCCTCCTCTGGAGCGCAGCAAGCTGTTTCCTCCCATGGTGGTCCACATGATCGCCATCGGACAGGAGTCCGGCGCTCTGGACCCCATGCTCCTGAAGGTGGCAGACTTCTACGAGGACGAGGTGGACAACATGGTGGCCTCCCTGACCTCGGCTCTGGAGCCTTTGCTGATCATATTCCTGGGCGGAATAGTCGGCTTTATCGTCATATCGGTCTTTATGCCTATCATCAACATCACCCAGACCCTGTCCGGTGACGGCGCTGCCGAATAGGTACAGAGATATAATTGAAACTTTTGGGTCTATCAGTGCGTCGCACTGATAGACTTTTTTATGTCCGGACCGCGGGGAGCCGTCCGGTAACAGAGGTGTCAGCGTGAACATTCAGCTATTGACCATAGGCATAGTATTTGCCTTTCTCTTCGGGATCACCATAGGCAGCTTTCTCAACGTGTGCATATACAGGCTGCCTCTCGGTATGTCCGTCAATTTTCCCCCTTCCCATTGTCCCAAATGCAAGCACAGGCTGGGGGCGGCGGACCTGTTTCCTCTCTTCAGCTTCCTGCTTTTGGGCCGCAAATGCAGATATTGCGGCGCCCCCATCAGCTGGACCTACTTTTCCCGGGAGCTGCTCACCGGGCTCATATTCGTGTGCATCTTCCTCCGGTTCGGCTACAGCATAGACACTGTGTGCTACTGCCTCTTTGCCGCGGGGCTCATAGTGGCCTTCTTCACCGACCTGGAGACCTACATCATACCCGACTCGGTGAACATAGCCCTCTGCATCTTCGGCGTGGCCCGGGATATAGCCCGGATAGCCGAGGCCTCCGGCTACGCAGTGGGCGGCGGCTCCGCCCTGACCCTCTACAGCATCCCCTTTACGGACGTGAGCTTTCGCATGATGCCCTCGGTCATGGGCATAGTGCTGTGCGGCGGCGCCTTCTGGCTGCTGACGGTGATAGGCTACCACGCCTTCAGGCCCAGAGATCCCAAAAAGAGAGAGGGCTACGAAGGCGCCATGGGCATGGGCGACGTGTTTCTGGCAGCCGGCATAGGCGCGGTGCTGGGGGCCCGGAAGGGCTTTATCAGCTTTCTCGCGGCCATATTTCTGGGCACCTTCATCGGCCTTATAGTGATAGCCGTCCGCAGGAGAAAGGGCGACCTGCAGGGAGAGGGCACCATGATCCCCTTCGGGCCCTTTATGGCCGCCGGAGCCATGATAGTACTCTTCTTTGCAGACAAGCTGACCCTCCTCTGGAAACTGTGGCTGGGCCTGTTTGCATGATACAGAAAATACCAGAACGCGGGAACATTGAACGGATTTAGACAGACTAATAAATGTATGCGAATACATTAATTTTTGCAAGGGTTGAATCTATGAATACGAGAAACAAATTCATGCATGAAGGCTTTACTCTCATCGAGCTGCTTACGGTCATAGCCATAATTGCTATATTGTCCGCTATCATTTTCCCGATCATGAAGAGCGTGTCCGAGCAGACGGATCGCACCGCCTGCACCTCCAATATGAAGGAGATAGGGGTGGCTCTCTCCATGTATCACGCCGACAACGGCCGCTATCCGGCCGGACTGGCTCCCGACGTGGAGTATGACGGCGACGGCAATCCCAAGGGCATCACAGGCTCCAAGACCAACCTGTTCGCCAATGACTATCTGGCCAACACCGAAGCTTTTCATTGCCCCTCCGACGTCCGTTTTGAGGACAAGTATGAAGTTGTTAAGCTCGCCGACAGGGACGTGTACGCCTATTCGTCCTACGAGGTGTATATCAACGACGCCTCCTCCTATGACAACGTAGGCACCGACAACGTGGTCTGCTACAACGCAGGCAGCAACCCCGTGAAGCAGTACGCCCTGTCCTGGACCAATGACAAGGACGCCGCCGGCACCGATTATGCCAGGCAGCTCAAATGGAAGAACCCTCCTTCAAGCACCGTGGTCTGCTGGTGCATGAATCATGCCGATTACCCTTACGCTCAGGACGGCTCCGCCTCCGGCAAGTCGCTGGTGCTGTTCCTGGACGGTCACGTAGATCTGTTTAACGACGTATCCATAGTGGCAGGCAACACCTGGAAAGTAAAGCCCATCAAAGAATAGAGTTCCGTATTAGAATGCAGGATAGAAGAATGAAAGCTATGAAAAGAATAACAGCTGTGCATGGCAGACGCGGTTCTACGCTGATCGAGATCCTTGTCACGATATTTGTCCTGACAGGCGGTTTGTTTGTTCTGTACGGAATGTATCCTCAAGGCTTCAATATTCTGGAAAATGCCCGGAATATCAATACAGCCAAGGGGCTTATCCAGACAAGTATCTCGGATCTGCAGTCCAGAGCCGGCAATTTGCCATTTGCCATAGTTCCGTGCGACGATCTCGGAGATCCGGACGGCAGGATCCAGCAGGGCAACGGCACCGTGAAGATCTCCGCCCTCAACCCTTATCTCACCGAGAAGAACACCTTTGAGACCGACGAAGACGGCAACTACAAGGCCGACGGCCAGGGCAATTATCAGAGAGGCAGCCTGCTCCGCAGCAGAAAGGTAGTGGGCGAAAAGACCGAGATACCCGGCGGGGACTACGTGACCACCGCCAACGGCAACCTCTACGGCGGCAAATACACGCTGCTCTTCAGCCCCATAGACACCGAGAGAGACGCTGCCGGCAAGCTGGTCCGCTTCAGGATAGCAGGTCCCGAGATGACTCTCATAGACGACTCGGCCACCTCCCAGTATCCGGTCAATCAGATATGGACCGATGCAGAATTCGGCTGCTACTTCAGCGAATATGACAGCAGGCTGTATTTTGCATTTTTGCCCTCTTCCGTCTATACCACCATGGACTATACCCGGAAGCTGGACTACGACAGAAAGTATTACGTATCCTACATGGTGCGCAACCAGACCACGGGCCAGGTGTTCCGCAAGGAAGGCGGCATCCGGGTCAAGTCCGACTACGACGGCAGATGGAGCACCCTGTTTTATGACTACGACGAGAACAACGCCGAGCTGAACACCACCAACCTGATGGACGTGGGCAACGGCTACGTATTCCTGGCGGACACCCTGAAGGTCAAGAGGATCTTCGAAGAGGTGACGGACGGCAGCTTTGGCAGAGATCCCTACCAGTTCGTCATGGCCGACCCCATCGTGGGCACCGTAGTATTCAACCCTCTCGGCCACGACCTGAAGTTTGAGGCGGACGGCCGCAAGACGGCTCTGACCGCCACCATAGACTACATGATATATGACTCCCGCATCATCGCGCAGGACTTCCAGTTCCCTGCCAGTCACGATTATGACGGCTCGGTGAAGCTGAAGCTGCACACGGGAGGCATCCTGGGCGTGGGCAGTCCCACCGACATCACCGACGGCGCCGGCACGGACAACCCCGACGAGCCCACCTTTGAAGGCCTCATCAGAGGCGCCTTTGACGCCACGGGCAACGTGAACCTGCAGCTGGGCCACAAGATATCCACGGTGGACGAGCTGGTGCTGCCTCAGTCGGTGCTCATCATCGACATGGCCACCGGTCTCAGAGTGTTCCCGGCCGACGAGGACGCTTCGGATATATCCATCGACTTTGGCAACGGAGTCATCAACTTCCGGTCCTCCACGGTGGATCTGATCAGCTGGGCCGACGGCTCCTCCAGACCCGTGTATTCGGACGTGGATATGTCCAACAGGGCCGTGAGAGTGTATTACCGCACGGACAACGACTGGCTGGTGAAGTTCGTCAAGCTGCCCGACAGCTTCATGGACAACGGCAAGGGCGAGAAGAACTACAACCTGAACGTGGACCTCAACTGGGACGAATACGGCATAGCGGCCAACTCTCCCGGCAGGGTGTATTTCCCTCAGGTGTACGCCGGTCTGGACGTACTGGTGGACTATGTGGACACGGACGGCAACGCCGTGTACGGCGAGCTGCAGAAGATATCCGAGTTCCCCGAGGACAACCAAAGCAGCTGCTACATCGAGCTGAAGAATGACGCCGAGTCCATCTCCAACATCAGAGGCTCGGGGATCAACGTAGGCGCTTACTGGAGAAACAACGGTAAGTTCAGAGCGAGAGACATCAATTTTTCAATCATCGGACAGTAAAATATGAAAAGCATGATCATTAACAGAGCGCCAGTGAGCCGGCAAGGCTTCACTCTCATGGAGCTTTTGGTAGTATTGGCTCTTTCTATCATTCTTATGGCGCTGCTCCTGGTACCTATCTACAAGACTCTGGAAAACAACCGTCTTACCGGAGCCAGTGTGAACGCCCAGAAGTCTGCCCGGGATGCCATGGACAAGGTGAGAAAGGATATCTCAGAGGCTATATACGTCTATGACTCCGGCGAGACTCCCATGCTGCTGCCCGTCAACCATTTGGTGGACTCCGACGGCAACTTTGTCGACAAGCCTGTGGTCCTGGACAATGCCGTGATCAATCTGATCATGCCCAAGACCGAGTTCTACTGCTCCAATCCGGATCACGATCCCTCTGCCAGCAGGAGCTTTCCAAGAGGCGACAGATACGCCGACGACGGGCTGGAAATGGCTATCAACGAATGTCCTTCCTGCCACACCAGCCAGTTCGTAAAGGTAGTCCCCAAGACTCCCATCGAAAAGGGCAATCTGGTGGTCAGATACTTCCTGGGCCTCAAATACAACAAGGACGAGGATGCCAATAGGAGCATCATGACTGCCGGCGACCTGCTGGCCGATCCTCTGGACTGGACAGTGGCCGACAACGAGGGCTGGAGACCCGAGTCCAACTGGAACGAGGCAGAGGGCATGGACAACAGCCTGATCCTCTACCGGGTGGAATTCGATCCCTATGACGACAGCCTGTTCCCCGAGGAATACTCTCTGCCCGAGGACAGAGAAGCCGCTCCCGAGCAGTGGGACAAGGTGATGGCCAGGAGGATCTCCGACGCCAACGTGTTCTATCATCCCGACGTGGCCGACGTATGGGCCGAGCGGGCCGACACCGTGGGCCTGGCGGAGGCCATGGACCTGGGCGCCGCCGACAAGGACAGAGATTACGTGGACGGCCACCCCTTCAGAGTCAAGGCTACCGTGGCCTTTGTGCCCGCAGCCATAGCCGGCGAGGCTCCCAGAGCCGACACCGGCAACGAGGCTGTCTTTGACGGACAGGGCTTTGCCCCTGCCTCCTACAGCACCAAATACGCCCTGCTGGGCAAGACCCTGAGGGTGGAGGTGACCCGCTCCGACGCCAACATGCAGCCCGTGAAGAAGTGGCTCCTGGAGGTGGCTCCCAACGGCTCCAACGGCATCCTCAAGGAGTATGCCTCGCCGTCGGATCCCACCAGCGCTCTCAGCAGCGTGTTCGACGTGAACGACTATATGTACGGCGCTTCCCGCAGCGTGTCCCTGACGGATATGCAGGGCGAGGATATGCCCATGGCCTTCACCTTCAACGCCGAGAACGGCAAGATAGAGTTCGGCCTGGTTCCCAAGCCCAATCCGGAGCTGCAGGACAACCTGGATCAGACCCGGCTGTTCTACTATCCCGACATAGACGTTTACGGCTACAAGTTTCTGGAATATCCCAACGCTTCCGTGGTTCCCGGCAGCGAACAGGTGAGCTATTACAACGCCTATTACCGCAACAACACCGGCGACATAGTGGAGAACGGCTACGTGACCTACAACGATCTGGAAGCCCACGGGGTGGACAGCGTGTTTTATCAGCGGGCGCCTTATTCCCTGGGTCAGCTGACCTACAACCAGTACAAGATGGATTATGAAAAGGGTATAGTTTACTGGAAGCCCTTGCTCGCCCATAACGCCAACGTGTTTCCCGAGCTCTATATTGACATACCCACGGTCAATTACAGGATCCAGTTCAACAAGCCTTCCGACAAGGTTACTATTTCCTACAGCACCAACGAGGTTATCGACGTGGTCATGGATATGAGGATGCACTACAGCAACAGCTTCCCGCCCAAGTCCTCTTCGGTAAACGAAAAGGTCGTGGTAGGCAATGCGTTAAGATAGGGGCAGGACTATGATGCGTACCAATAATTCCAAGGGTTTTACTCTGATACTTGCCTTGATAGTATTGACCCTGCTATCAACACTGCTGGCTCTGTTCATCGCCATGGTGTCATCCAATCTGAGGCAGTCCCAGAATTCGCTGAAGATCTCCACCATCGAAGTGATGGCCAACTCGGGCATAGATTACTGCAACAACATGCTGATCCACAGCCCGGACGGAGCCGACTGGCGGCCTGTACCCGACAACATATCCATGGTCGAAGACTGGATGCCCGATCCGGCCAATCCCATGCCCGACGAAGCCGACTGTGTGGCCAACCTGAGGGAGCTGGCGGAATCGGACCCCGATTATGACAACCTGATAGCCTATTGGCCCACGGAGCTGCAGACTGCCGACGGCATCACCTACGCAGGCCCCAACGGCGGCTACACCAGAGTCAACTCCGGCGACGGCAGATTCCTGGTGAGGGTGTCCTATGACAGCGTCACCCCCGGCGAGGACGGAGTCTATTTTGCCAACTTCTTCGACGCAGAGTCCAAGTTCATCAGGATAGAATCCATAGGCAAGCTGGGCGTAGTGGACGAAAACGATCCCACTACCATGAAGCCCTACGGCAATCCCACCAAGCAGCATTATCTGGTGGCCTACAAGCCCATAGGCATCACCGACTATCTGAGGTTCGTCACCAACAAGGACAACCGCAAGACAGTGTTCAATATAGGCACCGATTTTCTCCATGAGACCTTTGGCCGGGCTCAGACCCGCTACTCCTTCAGAGGCGCTCCCATGAGGATCCAGGGCGACGCCGAGTTCGACGCCAACTGCAACGTGTTCCTCAGAGGACAGGAGCTGGACGTGAACGGCAGCAGCGTGGTATCCCCCAGAGACTATCTGGAGATCACCGGCGAGCTCTCCAATCCCGACCTGGAGTTCGTCACTCTGTTCTCCTGCGACGACACGCGCTCCGATCTCATGGACGACAACGTCAGCAAGGACCTCTTTGTCAAGAGAGGCGGCGCCAGGACCGGCGACGGCGTGACCAGGATCGCCGCTCCCATACTGGACGTCAGCGACGTGACCAAGGCCAACCTGAGATACAGGGCCCTGACCAAGAATTCGGGCAAGTATCTGGCCGACACCGGCAGGAATTCCGGCGAGTTCGGCTGGGGCTCGGGTATATATATCAACAATACCTCCGACGTGCAGAAGGAATCGGAGACCCTCTTCGGCGGCTATTCGCTGAGAGCCGACTGGCTGAATCCGGGCAACCTGTTCAGCAGGAACTGGCAGGGTCCCTACTATATCCCGCCCGGAGTGGTGGTGGTGCTGCATCCCGACATCAGTACGGGCATCACCATTACCCGCACCGATTTTGACTCCCGCAACAAGAACAGAGTCTGGTGCGACGCCGAGGGCTACCCCCATCCCGAATGGGGCGCCACCATCAACGTGCCCTATCCCGTGGAGGGAGAGGACCGCAGCTTTGACGGCAACGGACTGCCCCGGTGGGCCGACCCCGGCCAGAGCCGGATAAAGGGCAACGGCGTGCTGTATGCCGAGGGCAATATCCGCATCAAGGGTATGCTGCCCGAGAACGTGCAGCTGACGGTGGTATCCAACGAGAACATCTACATCGAGGGCAACCTGCTCAAATACAGGACTGCCGACACAGAGCTGGACAGGGCAGTGGATATGCTGGGCCAGGACTCTTCGCCTGTGGACCACAGATGCTCCCTCAGCCTGCTGGCCCGGAACAACGTGGTGGTGAATACCACTCAGTTCCTGGCTCCTCAGATGGCTCTGGGTCCCGACGACACGGCCTCCGACGCAGACGGCAGCAACGAGCCTCCCTACCATATGGAGCTGTCTCCCATGGATTATGGCCGCAGCTTCAGCTGGAGCTACATGTTCGGCCCCTACGAGAGCGAGACCGACCTCTACGGCGCCGTGCTGGCCAACGGCTACAACGTGATGCTGCGCCATTCTTCCAAGAACGGCTTCGTGGACGCCTATATGGACGTCTATAATCAGAACGTCCGCAACTGGAGATCTCTCAACTGGGGCAGCGAGCTCAACCAGAATCCATATTACAGAGACAACGCCTATCGCAACAAGCTGAGAATGGACGGCGGCAACGCCTGGGATACCCTGGCCAACGGCTCCGGCTGGAGATACGCCGAGGAATACTTCAAGCTGTTTGACAGTGACATCTACGACGGCGCCCGTCCCACCTTTGGCGACATACAGTATATGCGCATATTCCTGGACCGGGAGTCCGTGGGCAACTATGTGCTGGGCAACATATCCGTGAACCCCATGGACGTGAGGATAGAGGCTCTGACCTATGCTCAGAACGGGTCCTTCTTCATCATCCCGGGCTACTGGTTCAACCCCGATCCCAACTTTGACAATGACAAGCTGTGGATGCTGGGCGACCCCATGGATATCAGAGTGACCATAGACGGCGCCATCTCCGAGAACGTGATGGCCGACAAGAGCGACCAGAGAGCCTGGATGGAAAAGTGGGGCAAGACCTTTGACCCCTCGCTGGAGGACCACGACAGCTATCACGACGGACAGGGCCTCAACATACTGTATGACGATCACCTGGCTTACCCGGTGGTGGACATGCAGCCCATCCGGACCGACAGATACGGCAGAGTGCTGCCCGTGTCGCCCAAGCTGCCAGTATCGGAGACCCTGGTGTATAAGGGCCGACCATAAATTAAGAGGCTGCAGCGCAGCCTTTTAATATCATAGAGCCATTGAAGTACAGACAAAGATAGTTATATTATTATGCCCCGAGCGGAGTTTTAACTATGAGAAATACCATAAAAATCCTGTTAACAGCTGCCTTATTCGCAGTGTGCTGCACCATGCTGTTTGCCGAGGCCCAGCATTACAATGCCACGGTCAAGGTAAGAGCAGCCGTGCTGGAGCTTGCGGATGCCAACGGCAACGGTGTCATCGTCAACAGAAGCGGCACCGCCAGGACCATATCTTCGGGTTGGCTCGATACTCTGCTGACCTTCCAGAGCCTGAATCTGTCAAGGGATACCATCGGCATAGACGCCAGAGCCAACATTGAGTTTGAGTTCTACAATCCCAATGCCATGCCCGAGTATGCTCAGTTTGCCGACTACGCAGGGAATACTAATATAAATCCGACCAATTTCTACAACGACCAGAGAAACAATCCCGTGTACTGGCTGCTGCCTGCCGACTGCGTGACAGCCAGGGCCCTCTCGCAGCTGGACGTGCTGCTGGTGCCCTATGCCGCCGGCGACGTGTATCAGCTCCTGTCCATGAACAAGACAGTCAAGGACTGGGTAGCCAGGGGCGGCGTGTTGTGGTATGACACGGACAAGCCCTCCAAGAGCGTGCCCATAGATATCACTCCCATAGTCAAGCTGTCCTTTGGCAAGGCCTCCGGACGCTCCGGTATCAGCAGCACCAGCCCCATACTGGACTATCCCTTCGTGCTGGATCTGGACAAGATCACCGACCTGTCCGAGGGCAGCCTGCAGCAGACAGGCACTCTGGGTCTGGAGCACAATTTTTCCGCCATCACCTTCAACAACGACGCTCCTTCCTACAGCGTGGTGAAGGTGGGCGAGGGCAAGGTGGTCTTCAGCTTTGATTCCCTGACGGGAAAGATCGTGGATCTCTCCGCTTCCGACGACTACAAGAAGGCTGCCTTCAACATGCTGTATTATGCCCTGGGCAACACCACTCTCCGCAGCGGCGCCCTCACGGGGCTTTTGGGCAGCAGCGTGACCTATACCGGCGGCTTCGCCGGCAAGGCCAAGCCCATCATAGACGCCAACCGGGTCATCTATACCACCGACATGCCCGGCAACTACGCAGTGTATATAGAGGGTGAAAAGCTCACCAACGGCCAGTGCCCCGATCGGGACAAAAAGCTGTCCAAGCCTGCAGTGCTGGGCGAGAATGACGTGGTGGTCTATGACGAGGACGGCGTGGTCTATCTCTACGACGGTATCACCTATACCATGGGCGGCATGAACGTGGGCACAGGCAGATGGCTGAAGATCTACGAGCCTGAGGACACGGACCATCCCGATGATACCGACGACTTTGCCAACACGGACTATGCTCCTCTGGTCAGAGACAACTGGGTCTATTATGCCGACAATTACGCCAGGCTGCACTGCATCTACACCAAGGATCTCTCCTCCGGTGAGGCTCAGCACAGCTGGGTGACCAAGGTCACAGTCAACGCCAACGACAGGATGCTGCTGGCTCAGCCCCTGCTGTATTCCTGCACGGAGAGCAACGGAGCCTACGTGACCCACGTGGTCATGGCTACCAGAAAGATCAGCTCCGACTCCGACCAGCCCAGCATCTCCTCGGTGCCCGTGTTTGTGGAAAACGAGGTGTGCTCCAATCAGCCGGCCAATCAGCCCTCCACAGACGTGCTGAAGCCGGATCTGACGGTGTATCCCTCCTTTGCCAGCAACAAGATGAGCTATTACAAGACCGAGGGCGGCGAATACATGCTGGACGTGGTCTGCGAATACAACATCGACGACGAGCTGCCGGTGGAGCAGTTCACCCTGACAGAGGGCTCGGACTATACAGTGGAGGACAACAAGAGTCTGATGCTGAAGTCCAAGAGGGTGACCAACAGCGAAGACGATTCCTCCTATCTTGCCATGTCCGATGACAGCGACCTGGTGAGGGGCGAGTCCAGGCTGAAGTACGTGCGCCTCAGCGACATGAAGTTCATCCTGACCTACGTGCCCAAATACGATAATGCTCCGGTGGGAGGCGGCACGGGAACGCGTCATTTCTACATAGAGAACAACGTGCTGGCCAATGCGGGCGACGGCTTTGTCATCAAACTGAAGACCTATGACGTGGACGAGACCGGCTCCAAAAAGAACAGATACATAGCCAAGATCTACAACAATTCCATTATCACCAACGGGACCGTGGCCAACACCAGAGCCATGCAGTGGTCCTATCTGGTACACGGCGGTTATGACGGCATGAAGCTGCCCGAGGGCACCTCCACCTACACCGGCTCTCTCAAGTCGGAGATCGACTGGGAGTTTCCTTACGGGACCACGAACCTGCCGGATATCACCAGCCTTTCCGATCCCGTCGCAGTGGGCGACAGAGTCTATTTTACAGCCACTGCCACCGTTGACGGCATCAACAGGACGGCTGTCATCTGCGTCAAGAACGACCCTACATACAAGCTGAAGATCGTGGACGAAGACGGCAACCCCGTACGCCTCTACAGCAACAAAAAGAATGAGTCCGACGCCTGGGTGCGGGACAAGACCTATGACGTGATGATATATCAGCCCGATCCCGTGTTCAAGGATTACGGACCCGACGCCATCCGGTTCAACGTGCGCAACGCCGGCCTGCAGCTGGGTCTGGATGAAGAACAGGGCATCATCACCATCACCAAGAACAACACCCTGCGGCACACCGTGGGCGAAAACTCCGATCCCAAGTGGCTGCCCTGCGGCGGCGTGACGGCCGCCCTGCCCGTGTTCGTCAGCGTGGACGCCAAATTCCTGCCCATCAAGAACGACACCTATCCCTTCATACCGGACGATTACAACGAGAACAACACCTCCAACAGCCTCAGCGTGTGGGACGGTGACAGCAATAAGACCAAGAAGCTCTACGTGGATATGAGCGAATGGCAGACCCTGTGCTGGTACAGCATCCTGCCCGGCAACACCAAGGCCGCCATCTGCCCGGTGGTGTCCGGGGACAACGTGATGGTCTTTGCCGAGACCCAGGACGAGAACTCCAGCTTCGTGAGCAACAGCGTATATACCATTTCGCCCAAGGCCAATATTCTCTCCGGCAGCAAAGTGACAGACATCAAGTCGTCGGGCCTGCCCGACTCTCTCTATCTGACAGGCAACAGCAACGTGGCCATGGGCGTTCCGTCCATAGGCAGCAACCTGATAGCTGCCCCCGCTCAGGTCAGCGGGACCCCGGGTATCGCCCTGTTTGAAAACAGCCGCACCCTGGTGGTGGACAACAACAAGGTGCTGGAGATAGACGGCAACGGCGACGCCGCCTGGAGGCTGACCAATCCCGAGATGATGATCCGGGACGGCAACAGCTGGGTGCGCAGCGGCTTCACCCTGAACAATCCGGTGAAGGCCTCCTACCACGTGGACGACAACTTCTACAACAAGAGCTGCATCGTGGTAGCCGACGCCGGCAGAAAGGCAGTGATGTTCTTTGACAAGGCCGGCATAGTCAAGACCAGCTCCTACGACGGCATGGAATACAGCTGGTATTTCAACAGGTTCGTGGACCAGTACGGTCTGATGCCTTCGGGCCAGAGCTCGGATCTCAGCAACATAAGCGACTTCCAGGTGTGGACCGAAAAGCTGGGCGACTTCATATACAGATACCACATCACTGTGGCCGACTCCGGCAACAAGCGCATAGTGGATATGACTCTGGTGGACAACAACGGCCATCTGGAGGACTGCTTCGTCACCGATAAGGGCGAGATCATGCCCTATCTGAACTGGATCTGCTACGACAGCTTTACCGACAAGAAGTTCAAGTTCACCTCCGTGCAGGTCTCCGACGTGATCAGAGACCCCGTGGCCGGCAAGGACGTCCGGCTGGTGGTGGCAGGCATCGCCAACTTCAACGCTGCCGAGCGCAGCGGCCTGAAGAAGAGCAAGGGCGGCTCGGTGCTCATCTATTCCTATGATCTGCTGGACAACACAGACACAGTGAACAGATACGGCAAGGCCATCGACTCCATAGGCAAGAAGACCGACAAGCTGGGCGTGCCCGGCACCTTCGGAGATATGCTGGCCGACAGCGTCAGCAACAAGCTGCTCCAGTCCATCAGCGGTCTGAAGAAGGCCGTCATCACGGGCTATCACTTCAACCAGGGCTCCGAGTCGGCCGATATGTCCCACATAGGCATAGCGGTGCTGGACGACAGCGGCATAGTGGAATACGTGGTGGCGAGAGACGGGTCCAACAGTCCCATACAGAACTCCGACGGCACCTATCAGTGGAAGGGCAGAAGGTTCGTGACTGCCAGCTACTTCGGTATGAACAGTCCCGAGGCCGACAAGCTGACCAGAGGCTCTCAGGTAGCCGAGTACTCGCTGGTGACCTTCCCCGGCCGCGTAAAGGCCTTCTCGGCGGACTATTACAAGAGAGCCGGCTTTGCCTCCGGCTACTCCCAGGGCAGCAACACCACCTACAGGAACAACTGGCTGCCTCTGAAGGCTCCTCTGGTGCCTATGGATCTGAAGGTCCTGGGCAACGGCAACTGGCTGGTGACCAACGGCTTCAGCGGCGACCTGAACTACCGCTACAAGAACCCCTATGACGGCAACGTATATCTGGCTAAGGGCAAATATACGGGCGAGGTGTTCGAGGTGGATTTCCAGGACGTCTATGACGGCAACGAGAACAACCAGGAGTGGTGGGCTCCCAGACTGGTCTGGAGCAACACCAACATCCGGTCCTACAACGTGGACGACTATCTGCCCAACATAGAAAAGTCCCCCAGAGCCATATGGTTCCTGGAGCTGGCAGACCAGATCGCCCTCTGGAACAGGACCGTGGAGGAGATGGACGGTGTGATCTATCCCGACCCGTCCGTGGCAGACAACGGCGACGTCAATCAGCCTACCGTGCTGGGCACCATAGTGGGCGGCTGGAGAAACAGCGGAGCCAAGATGAGCTTCCCCAAGTCTGCAGACAGATAAGAACAAACAAAAAAAGCAGACCCGCAAGGGTCTGTTTTTTTTTGTGTCAGAGGAAGGTGCCGGAGGAGAGGCGCTGCAGCCCGGAGCCTGTCTCCACCAGGAGCCTGCCCTCCCTGTCAACGCCTCTGATGACGCCGGTGACGGAGCTGCTCCCGCAGGCTACGGAGGCCCGCTCGTTCAGGAGGAGCATATGGCTGCTCCACTCTCCTATGATCTCGTCAAAGGGCAGCTCCAGACAGCGCTCCAGCTCCCGGGACAGGGGCAGGGTGAGGACCTGAGGCTCTATGAGCCTGCCGGTCTCCAGCAGCACGGAGGTGGCCCGAAGGCCCGGGGGGAAGGCTGAGGACCGGACGTTGATCCCTATGCCTATGGTCATATAGGCCGCGCCGCCGCAGGAAGCCTTTTCGCACAGGATGCCGCAGAGCTTCCGGCCGCCTGCATACAGGTCGTTGACCCATTTGAGACGGGTGTCCAGACCGCAGACCCCCAGGAGGGTCCTGCGGACTGCCAGCCCCGCCGCAAAGCTGTATTCGCCGGCGGGCCTGAGGCAGGGGAAGGCAAAGGTGATGAGCAGGGATTCCGCCGCCGTGTCATGCCACTTGCGGCCCGGCTTGCCCCGGCCCCGGGTCTGGGTCCGGGCAGTCACACAAAAAGGACTGCTGACACTTGGCAGCAGCCCCGCGGCTTGGTCCATGGTGGAATCCACCGTATCGTAGTGGAAAAAAAGCATGTCTATTTGAATATCTTGCCGAAGAAGCCTCCGCTCTTTTTGGCGCTGGTGGTGGAGCTGGTGGCCTTGCGTGGCTTGCCGCTCCTTTCCGCCACCGTGTCCATGAGCTTTTCGCGGATGGCGGGATTGTTGCCTGCCAGCTGGGCAGCCTTGGAGTAGGACGCCATGGCTACGTCGAAGGAGCGCATGGACCTGTGTATGTCGCCCTTCAGCTCCCACAGCTCGGCTGAGTTCTGCTTCAGCTCCAGAGCCTTTTCCAGCACCTGGTCGGCCTCGTTGGGCTTGGATTGCTTGATGAGGCCCCGGGCAGTCTCTATGAGGTTGGAGAACTGCAGCTCCTTTTGCCGCCGCATCTCGGGAGTCTCGATCACGATCGTTTCTTCCGGCTGCTGCTCTTCTGCGGGATGGGGCTGCCGGGCGTATTCTCTGGCCTGAGCCAGACCGAAGTCGTAGGCCTCCCTGAGGACGTCGTCCTTGAGAGTCCTGTAGGCCTCGTTTAAGGCAATAAACTTTTCGTTTGCGTCGTGCAGATTTTTGGCTATATCCGGATGATATTGGCGCACGAGCTTGTGATACTGCTTCTTCACGGTGTCCTTTGAAGCAGTCTCTTCGATATCAAGTATCTCGTAAAAGTTCTTGTCTATGTCCATACTTAAGCTGTTCCTGTAATATAGCTTCTCCAATGCAGGCGCTCTGTCTCCGGAATGATCTCGAGAGCCGGCTCGATCACAAAGGGTCTCTGTCGCAGATCCCTGTGGGGTATGACCAGGTCCGGGCTGTCGTAGATGATGTTGTCATAAAATATGATGTCTATATCTATGACCCTCGGCCCCCATTTAAATGTTTCACGCCTTCCGCATATTTTCTCCGTTTCTTTCACCCACCTGAGCAGCTCCGAAGGAGTGAGAGAGGTGGTCCCGTACAGGGCGCCGTTCAGAAAAAGGGGCTGCTCCCTGTAGCCGTAGGGCTCGGTCTCCCTCAGGGCGGACTGCCTGAGGACGGTGACCCCCGGGCTCAGCAGGCTGCAGGCCCGGGCTATGTTGGCCTCTCTGTCCCCCAGGTTGCTGCCCAGTCCCAGAAGAATGGGGACCTCCATTCAGAACTTCAGTCCGGGTATATTCAGTCCTCCGGTGAGCTGGGATACCTGAGCTTCCTCGGCTGCCTTGGCCTGCTTGACCGCCTCGTTGACGGCGGATATGATCATGTCCTGGAGCATCTCCACATCCTGGGGATCCACGCACTCGGGCTTGATGGTCAGCTCAGTCAGGGCGCAGGCGCCGGTGACCTTGGCGGTGACCATGCCGCCGCCGCTGGAGGCCTCGTAGATCTTCTGATTCAGCTCTTCCTGGATCTTTTCCTGCTCGGCCAGCATCTTCTGAGCCTGCTTCATCATGTTCTGCATGTTCATACCGCCGCCGAAGCCGCCGTAATTGTTTCTTCCTTTTGCCAATGTGGTCTCCTTGTTATTTGTATATCGTATCGATCTCCGCCTCGGGCCAGAGCTTTTTGGCCTCTGCCAGCTGGGGATGATCGTCATATCTCGGGTCGGCCAGAGGGTTGTCCGGCTCCTCCGCCGTAAGTCTGGGATTGTCCACCGTCACCGCCTCCCTGTCTGCCGGAGGCTCCTCCGGAGCCGGGGCCGTCTCCAGCCCCTCCGGGGTAGGGGGGACTACCCGGGCGTCGTCTGCCTCCCGGGGAGCTGCTTCCCGGGGCGCGGGCTCTGTCTCAAACTCCATGTTGATGTGGAACTGATAGCATTCCTCCAGAGCCTGCTCCAGAGTCTTTTTTTCCTCGATGCACAGCTTGCAGATAAAGCCGTCCGTGTGGGCAAAGCTGACAAAGAGAGTGCCGTCGCGATAATCCCTGAGGACGGCCTTTTCGGCTCCCTTGACCAGCTGCTCCTTGCGGTATTTTTCCCGCACGTAGTTCAGGTAGCGCTTCCAGAAGCTGCGCAGGTTGTCTATGCTGATGGACCTGCCGGCGGCCTGACGCTCCTTTTTGTCTGCGGCAGGCTTCGTCTGGAGCACCCGCACCGGCTTTTCAGCCGGGGCGGAGGCAGGCTGCTCGGCGGGCTGAGGCCGGGTCTCCTGCTTCGGCTGCTCCGCTCGGGGCTGTTCTGCGCGGGGCTGCTGCCGGACCGGCAGGACCTCCGGCGCCGCCGCAGGGCTCGCCGCTCCGGCGCAGGCCTTCAAAAATGCCAGCTCAAATACCAGTCTGGCGTCCGTGGTGTAGCGCAGGCTCTGCTCGGCGGACAGGAATACGTCCATCACTCTCACTATTTCCTGCACCTCGAACCGGGCCGCCTGCTCTTCCCACCGGCTGCCTCTGGTCTTGTCGGCGCCTATGCGGACTGTCAGCAGGTCTCTGAAAAACCCGGCTATCAGGGGGATGGCGTCCCTGATGTCCTTGCCGGCAGAGAGGAGCCGCCCCGAATATTCGAAGGCAGCGGCCGCATCCCTGTCCCTGACGGCCCGGGATATGTCAAAAAGTATGTCGTCCTCTATGAGTCCCAGGACCCCCGTCACGTCCTTGTCGGTGATGTTCGCGCCGGAAAAGGAGATGACCTGCTCCAGTATGCTCAGGGAATCCCTGTAGGAGCCGTTGGCGGCTCTGGCTATCAGGCTCACCGCCTCCGGGGTCATGGTCACGTGCTCGCATTCTGCCACGTGGGCCACCCGGCTGCCGATGGATTCGACAGTGCCCCGGCGGAAGTCAAACTGCTGACACCGGCTCCTGATGGTGACCGGTATCTTGTGGGCCTCGGTGGTGGCCAGTATGAACACCGCGTAGGAGGGAGGCTCTTCCAGAGTCTTGAGAAAGGCGTCCTTTGCCGTGGCGGAGAGCTGGTGGGCCTCGTCTATGATAAACACCTTGTAGCGGAGCTCCGCGGGCCTGTATTTAACGCTGTCCACTATGGCTTCCACGTCGTCCACGCCTCTGTTGCTGGCGGCGTCCATCTCATACACGTCCACGGCGTTGCCGTTCCTGATGGAGACGCAGGCCGGACACTGACAGCAGGGCTCCGCAGTGGGGCCCTTCTCACAGTTCAGGGCCTTGGCCAGTATCCTGGCCACGGTAGTCTTGCCGGTGCCTCTGGTGCCGCAGAACAGATAGGCCTGGGGGATCTTGCCTGTGGCTATAAAGTTGGATATGGTGCGGACGATATGCTCCTGTCCCACCAAATCTCCAAAGCTTTCCGATCTGTATTTTCTGAATAGAGAAATATAGCCCAAGCTATCCCTCCCGGGTATAGTTATTCATTATAATTATACTACAAAACCCCGGCCGTTTGCAACACGGTCGCTGCAATAATATGCGGCCGGGAAAGAGACTGCCGCCGCCGCGGAGCCCGGCGGAACTTTTCGGAGGCAAAAATTGTAGTATAAATGTAAGAGCGCCGCTCTAATAATACAGTATGCTGGTGAACAAGATGAAAAAAACGGTTTTGATGCTGATACTGATCCTGGCCGTCACCGCCTCCTTCGGAGCAGACGTGGTGAAAAAGAGCGCCAGACCCTCCGGGTCCTCCGGGAGCGACTTCCCGATCCTGGCCCCCGGCAGCGAGGGGGGCTATCCCTCCGTGGCCGGCTTTCAGGGCAGAGGCCTGACTACGGGCTCCTATTTCCTGGGCATGATCTCTCCCGACGGCCTGATAGCCAGAGAGCTGGGCCTTACCTCGGCTCAGAAGAAAAAGCTGAGAGAGCTGAACTCCAACTACAGCTACAGATACAGGCAGGACTACAGGGATCACGGCGGCTTTGCCCCGGTCCGCGGCGCAGGCCGGGATGACCGCATGTACCATATGTCCTCCGGCTACGAGAATGCCTTCAAGGCTCTGCTGACCGGCAGACAGAGGACCAGATACGAGCAGCTGAAAAGACAGTATACCGGGGACTGGTATGACGACTACAGATTGTTCGACGACAGATACGACTATCTCTACGAGTCCTCCTTCCTGCGGGATCTGGACCTGACCACCGCTCAGAGACGGCAGCTGGAAAATCTGAACAAGATATTCTCGGACAAGCTCCGGAAGCAGACCGGGAGAAGCGACCGGCAAAAGGTCATGAGCGAGTATGACAGGTCTGTAAGGAGCATGCTGAACAAGAAGCAGCAGGAAAGGCTGGACGAGATGTATCTGGGCTTTCCCGGGGTCATAAATCCCGGCAAGGGCGATCCTTTTCCCGAGAGGATGAAGGACACGCCTTCCACCAACAAGAAGTATTCCGTCCGCTGATCCCGGCCCGGACAGGGCTTTGGAGGACCATACGAAGACGAACATATGGATAACCTACGCTGTGTTTGTTGCTGCGGCAGGCAATATGCCTGCCGCTTTCTGCCTGCCCGGGCTTCCGAAGGGCGTCAACAAGCCTCCCGGGAGGCTTGTTCGGCTATACGGGCGCGCCGGCAGGGGTGGAGGCTGATATGAAAAAGACACTGTTGCTGATATTGGCAGCGGCGCTGTTTTGCATCGTCTGCTTTCGCGCCGGCTCTGCCTATGGCGACTATGCCGCCCGCAAACAGACAGAGAGCGCGGTCCCGCCGGGGCCGGTCTCGTCCGCGGCAAAGGCCTACCGGCCGTTCGGCGCGTCTCAGCTTCCCCGGCAGACAGTCTCCCCCGCAGACCGCAAGACCCTCAAGTCCGGGGGTCCCTCACACAGGGTGAAGTACGGTCCGGACAATGCGCTCGGCAGTATGGCCGACGCCTTTCCCTGCAAGATATATCCTGACAGCGACTACGCGTTGGATCTGGGGCTGACGCCGAAGCAGAGAAAAAAGCTGGAGAGCCTCAACAAGCGCTATTTCAGGCTGTTTGAAGCGGAATACAAAAGGGAGCTGGGGGTATATATGACCCGGATCACCGGGCCTCACCCCCTGAAGGAATACGTGAAGCTGGAGAGCGACGGCAAAAGCGAGGCTCTCGGAGCGGGATACGAAAAGGAGTTCCGGTCGTTTCTCACACCCACGCAGACGGCCCGCTGCAGAGTCACCGTCGAAGCCGACACGCTGGGCTATGACCTGAACCACCATTCAGGCATGTATCCCAAGCCCCACGACATCTATTTTTTCAGATCCTTCGGACTGACCGACCGGCAGAAGGACCGGATAGAGCGGCTGAGCGCGGAGTATGGCGATTCCCTCAAAAAAAGCCGGTCTCCTCTGGAAAGACTGAAGTCGGCGCAAGAATACAAGACCAGGCTCAAGTCTTTCCTGGACGACTCCCAAAAGGAGCAGTATGAGAACATGTTCCGGGGGTCTCCCCTCGGCTTCCGCAAGTCTGTCGGCCCGAAGGTGAAGGCGGACTGGGATGATCTCCGGGCGGCCGGAGCCCCCGTGAAGGGTCCGGCGCCGCAGCCGGGAGCTGCCCCGGCAGGTCCCGACCCTGCCAAAAAGATACCCGATGCCACCGAGGCCGCCCACAGAGACTTCGCCGCAGATTTTCCCGGCAGGCTGGCGCCGGATGCGCCCGCCACCCCTGCCGTAAAGATCACCCTTTCCGCGGCCCAGAAGAAAAAGGTCGAAGAGCTGAACAAGCGGTATTTTGCCCTGTATGAGGCGGAATACAAGAGGCAGCTGAGGCTCTATATGTCACGGATCGACGCCCCCGCGTCCGCAGGTCCTCTGACGGAAGCCGTCAATGACGACCGGAGCGAAGCCATAGGAAAGGAATACGAGCAGGCTCTGCTGGATATCCTTACTCCGGAGCAGCGGGAGCTCCGGGCGAAGGACTCGGGGGAGAGCAGATCCCTGTATGCCCGCGGCTATTTCTATGCGTATCCCCGTCCCCACGGATGGCACTTTTTCAGGGACATGGGGCTCTCGGAGGAGCAGCAGCGCAAAATACGCAGCCTCAACGAGAAGCTGGGCAAGGATCTGGCCTCTGCCTCCGATCCTCTGCAGAGATCCACGAGATACTGTGAATACAAAAACGAGGTCACGTCTCTCTTCGATAGGCGGCAAACCGATCTCTTTTACAGCAGGTTCAACGACCTGATGCAAGGCAAGCAGCCCACGGACTGAGCCGGGAGCCCGGACGGCAGGCCCGCCGAGGGGCAGCCTGCGGGACGGTAAAATAATAAAAAAATGCTGCCGGGACTCGTTTTTTGGTATTCTGTGCTATAATATATAGAGAATATCATTCTTGGCAAGGAGATATATATATGAGTAAAAAGATCAGGATCGGCGTCTTCGGCGCCGGCCGGGGCTCTACCATGGTGGGAGTCATGAGCCAGCACCCCGACGCGGAGCTGGTGGCAATATGCGATAAATACAGGCCCGCTCTGGAAAACTGCAGGGCCCTGGCAGAGAAATACGGGGAAAAGGTGACCCTCTACGAGGACTTTGACCAGTTCCTGGAGCACGATATGGACGCGGTGGTCATGGCCAACTACGCCACGGAGCACGCCCCCTACGCCGCCCGATGCCTCCGCTCCGGCCGCCACGTGACCAGCGAGGTGCTGTGCATGCAGAACATGGCGGAGGCCGTGGATCTCATCGAGGCGGTGGAGGAGTCCGGCAAGGTGTACACCTACGCCGAAAACTACTCCTATTTCAGAGGCACCTGGGAGATGCGCAAGATATACCGCAGAGGGGACATAGGCGAGTTCCTCCACGGGGAGGGCGAATACGTCCACGACTGCGAGCCCATCTGGCCCCAGATCACCTACGGCGAGAGGAACCACTGGCGCAACTGGGCCCCCTCCACCTTTTACTGCACCCACGGAGCCGGACCCATCCTGACTATCACGGGGCTGCGGCCGGTGAAGGTGACTGCCTACGAGAACCCCAACAGGCTCAATCAGACCTACACGGCCCGGAAGGGAGACGGCTGCATGCTGTGCGTGCAGTTTGAGAACGGCGGCACCGGCAAATTCCTTACGGGAGGCTACAGACGGCAGCAGGAATCCATCTGGTACTGCGTGTACGGGACCAACGGCCAGATGGAGACCGACCGCTTTGGCGCCACCGTGGATATGCTCCACACCTGGATCCACGACAAGAAGGAAGGCAATTACTACAGGCCCGAGTTCGACACGGAAAACGATATATCCCGGTCCACCGAGGGCCACGGCGGGTCGGACTACTGGACCATGCAGTATTTTCTGGACAGCATTCTGGACAGAGAGGGCAAGGAGAACGCCATCGACGTCTATACGGCGGTGGATATGACCATGCTGGGGACCCTGGGCCTGAAGTCCCTCTTTAACGGCAACGCTCCCATGGATTGCCCCGATCTCAGGATCAAGGCGGAGAGAGAGCAGTTCCGCAACGACTATTACTGCGCGGACCCGGCTCTGGCCCATCTGCCCGGCCAGCCTCCCTGCTCCTGCTCCTTCGGTGACGTGGATATCCCCGACGAAGCCTACGAAGCGATCAGGAAGAAGTGGCAGGGCGAATAAATCAGACGGCAGGCCCTCGGGGCTCTGTCAAGGAGCAGCATATGGAACAGAACGAACAAATATTCAAGATCAGCTGGGACAACGTGCCCAACATGGCCTACACCAAGGCCTACGCCCTCAAATACGGCGACGACGAGGAGATCACCTTTACCAAGTCCAAGACCTGGATGAAGCTGGTGAAGGCTCTGGCCAACAAGCTCATAGCCGAGTATCCGGACACGGACCTGGGCAAGTTCACCATCCCGGGAGGCAAGGAGTATTTTTGCTATGAGGACAAGGCCTATCTGAACTGGCCCATCGATCTGGACAACGGGCTCTTTTTTGAGGGCAACATCAGCGCGGTGAAGGCGGTGGCCATAGCCGAGGCTCTCATAGACTATTTTCACGCCGACAAGGACAGGATAGTCATCAGCTATCTCGGCAAGGATTCGGTGCCTCCCGAGAACAATTTTGAGAGCAACTTCCGCAGAGCGGGAGATGAGGAAAAGCTGAAGATGCTCAAGGAGCTGGCCGGAGAGCTGTCGCCGGAAAAGAAAAAAGAACTGGCCGAATGGCTGAAAAAATAGCCCCGGTGCCCAGAGGCGAAAGGCTGGACATGCTGCCGGACACCTACGTGTGTCTGGACCTGGAGACCACCGGCTTTTCACCCCGCAGGGGCTCCGAGATACTGGAGATCGCCGCCGTGCTGACGGAGGACTTCCGGGTGGTCCGGGAGTTCAGCCGGACAGTGAGGCCCCGGGGAGACATCCCTCCCGCCATCACATTTCTCACGGGCATATCCCGGGAGATCGTCAGGTTTTCCGGGCCCATAGAGACGGTGCTGCCGGAGTTTCTGGAGCTGGCGGGCGACCTGCCGGTGGTGGGCCACAACGTGACCTTTGACCTGGGCTTTCTGAGCTACTATTCCAGGGAGGTCACCGGCCGCTATTTCCTGAACCCCTACGTGGACACCCTGCAGCTGAGCCGCAGCGTGTTCACCCCCGCCAGATGCGGCGGCAAGGTGTCTCACAGTCTGGAGGCCCTTTCCGAGAGGCTGGAGGTGGAGGCCATGCCCTCCCACAGGGCCCTGCGGGACGTGTATGCCACCCATCAGTGCTACAGAGCTCTGACGGCGGTCATCGCCGGAGAGCTGCTGAAGGAGGAACAATGAAGGTACTTATTCTGAACGGAAGCCCCCGGGCCGGGGGCAATACCGCGGCCATGTGCGAAGCCTTCCGGGAAGGCGCGGAGGCCGCCGGCCATACGGTGGAGCTGCTCCAGACCGGCAGGATGGATATAGGCGGCTGCCGGGCCTGCGAATACTGCCACGGAGAAGGGGAGGGCCGCTGCGCCGTGAAGGACGACATGCAAAAGGTGTATCCCCTGCTGGCAGAGGCCGAGTTCGTGGTGCTGGCCAGCCCCATATACTACTTTGCTCCCACCGCCCAGCTGCAGGCTGCGGTGCAGAGGATGTATGCCCTGATGCGGCCCGAAAAGACCCGCCGCATGGCTCTGCTCCTGTCCTCCGGCTCCCCCGGCGTTTACAACGCAGCGGTGTGCCAGTACAAGGACATGCTCAGCTATCTGGGCATAGGCAACAGCGGGATCATCACAGCCCACGGCCGGGAAAACAAGTCCCCGGAGAAGCTGGAGGAGATCAGGGCCTTCGCCCGGACCATATAAACGGACAAAAAAAGGCGGCTCTCATGAGCCGCTTTTTTTATTTGGATTTGTACTCCTTCAATTCCGATATGGGCCGGAGCCGCTCCGCTGCCGCCTTCAGCTCCTCTGCGCCGGGGATGACCAGCCTGTCCGGATGCTCCTTCAGCAGATAGTGCCAGTAGTGATCGGGGTTCTTGTCTTTGTTCAGATCCGCCCGGCATTTTTCCTCAAACAGCGCCGTCAGCTCGTTTACCTTCCTGTCGAGCTCCTTGTCTTCGTCCGGCTTTTCCAGTGTGGGGAAGATGCCGTAATATTTGTTCCGAAGGTGTTCTGGCAGCTCGTCTGTCTTTGCTTTGACTTCTTTTACAATTATTATCTCCGCAGGGGCGGAATAAAAGCTGTCGAGCTCGGTCACAGCGTCGCATACGCCGGTAAGCCAGCGCTTTATCTGATCTGTTTGCTCGCAAGTCTCGCACAGCGCGTATTCCTTATCCGCGCCGCATATATGCACGGGTAGAAACGGGAGAGAGTCATCCCGGCTCAGCAGATATACCGCGCCGGCCACGTAGGCTTCGATGCGGTTCCGGAGCTCTTCGATCTTCTTGGGAATAAAGACCCGTATCATGTCTTCGGACTCAAATACGTGGGTCTCGCCGGTGACGGTATAGGTCTTGCCGGTCTGCTCCGAAAAGAGCTCCGGCTTCAGAGGCGCCTTTTGGGCGCTGCCGCCGTATTTGGCTATCTGCTCGAAGGCCTTGTCCTCCCGGAGCAGGGCCTTTTCTATGTCGGCCAGGGGCCCCTCGGGAGCCTTGCCCTGCTGCCTGAATTCGCTGTCATAGGAGCCTGCCGCCTCATCTTTGTCGCCGCCGGCTGTGGCATAGGCCAGATATGCGGGCCTCTGATACTGCCATTTAGCCTTGGAGGGAGTGGCGGGAGGGATAAAGTCACTGTGGTCCGGGTCCCTGTCAAAATCGCCGAGGCCCAGCAGGCGCCTGAGATAAAAGTCCCCCGGGTCCAGCAAAAATTCTCTGATCAGGCCTGTGGTCAGCCCGGCGGTGTCATTGATGGCGCTGCTATATGTATCTGTGTTGACTCCGGGTTTTTTGGCAACTACGCCCGACAGAGCCCGGGCCTCCTCCAGGTCCTCTCCGTGATAGGGGACGGTCCATTCCCGCTCGGGAGCGTCTTTCCCATATTTCACGAGGTCGGTCCTGGCAAAGAGGGACAGGGGCTGCTCTTCACTGATACCCAGCAGCTTTTCCAGATCCGTGACGCAGGAGGAGGGGAAGCGCTCCGCGTTCTTGACCCGGTCCTTGCAGTCGTAGGTGATGTACACCTTGTCCGCTGCCCAGAGCACCGCCCGCAGGAAGGCGAAGCGGTTCAGGTCCGTCTGCGTGACTATCTCCCGCTTGCCGCCGGTCAGGTCCAGAGAGGACGGGACCTCCGTCCCGGGAAAATTGTCCTCGTTGAAGCCCATGAGATACAGGATCCTGAAATCGGGAAAGGTGATATTTTTTATGTGTCCGGTCATGACTCCCCCGATGAAGGGCTGCCCGTGCTCGAACTGCATGGGCTCTGCGGTGATCTCCAGAAAATAGCGCAGGTCCCGGAGATAGGGCACGTAGTTTCGTTGGATGCACTGGGTCCGGAATTTGTTCAGCCTGTCGGCCACGTAGCGCGCCATGCCCGCTTCTTTTTTGTCCGGCGCCAGCCAGTGCTCGAGCAGGGTCAGGACGCCCTCAAAGACCCGGTCGATGGCCTCACGGATCTTGTTTTCGTCTCTCATGGCGCTCCGGTCCTCGCGGTCAAGAGCCGCCAGTGCGCAGAGCTCCTGCCACAGAGGCTCGGCGAGGGACAGCAGCGCCGCATCTCTCCCGGTGTGCAGGATATCCTCCGGAGGCGTCAGACCGTCCCGGCTTTCCCGGGTGGCCTTTGCCAGCCTGTAGCGCCGGCCGGAGTGCTTCCAGGTGTGCAGGAGGTCGCCGTCGTCCCCCTTGTGGGCTGCGTCAAAGAACTCCCAGACTCCATTGGCCTCCATCCTGCCGAGCCAGTCCGTCACGTCCCCGTATTCCAGACCCTGCCGGTTCAGAAAACAGGGGTTCGTAAAGAGCTTCTCTATGCGAAAGCGCTCCATGCGGGAGCCCATCAGGTCAAAGAGAGCCTTGACTCCCTCCAGATAGCTGCTGCCGGGGCCCGGGCGGACACAGGTGAGATTGAAGGGGACGGACAGGGTCTTCGCTTTGGTTTTTTCGTCGGTTTTCTCGCAAGTATTTTCGTCGGGTTTTACCTCGGTCTTCTCCTTGCGGCCGAACACCCGCTCCATGTGGGGATAGTATTTGTTGGGGTCGCAGACCAGGACGCATATGTCCTCGGGAGAATACAGGTGATGGCCGTCCTTGTCCTTCGCCTTCAGGTCATTGCACACGCAGGTCCACACGGCCTCCGCCTCTCTCTCAGGGCCGGGGCAGGGGATGACCCTGACCTTGTCCCGGATATCCCCGTCCGTGACCCCGAAGCTCCGGGAGATGACCTGCTTCGGGTCGCTCTCGTCTCCGAACCTGCCGTCGGATACGCTGACTATATGCAGGTGCTTTGCGCCGCTCATATATTCCTCTGTGTTGGCCTTCTCCCCGGCGATCACCTTGTTCCAGCCCTGCAGGAGAGCGCAGTCGTCATCGGGCCGGGACGTATCCTCGTGCAGCTCCGGCAGAGCCTCGTGATAGAGGGTGATGCTGGCCTTCTGGCCCAGGGCGTTCAGCTGCCCCAGCACGGTGGAGGGTATATAGCCGTAGCCCAGTATGTGGGTGTCCGGGACCGGGTCTTCGGATCCGGCGACCTCTGCCGGCAGCTCCTTGCCGAAGGTGAGGGCTGCGGGCAGGGTGCCGAGCTCCAGCAGCTGCCGGTAGAGGCAGGCCTCTATGACCTCTATGGGGTTGTCGCTGTGAAAGCTGCTCTCCTGCCACTGCGACAGGAGCCCCGGGGCTTCCTCGGCGTATCTGACGAATATGCCGCTGAGGACGTGGGCGAGAGAATACCTGGCGGAGCCCTGCTCGTCACCGGTCATATAAGCCTTCAGGAGCTGCTTTGCCTCGCCGGCGCCGTCCACGCCTTCGAAAAGCCTGTCGATCCTGTCCGGCCGGAGGAGCATCAGCAGATGGGCAAACACGTCTCTCCGGGTGAGATTGTCCTCTATGTTCTCGGCTTCCAGAGCCTTGGCCAGCCTGAGCACCGACCAGTCCAGGGTGTCGTAGCCCACGCCCGTAACGGCCAGGCCCCGGCGGGCCAGCGCCAGGTCTATGAAGGTGCGGTTGATCCTGGAGGGGATGATGATCCGGTGGCTCGGACAGTCAAACAGGTTCTCTCCCCGGGCGTTGGCAGTCCTGATGGCTGCGGCCAGGTCGTCCATTGTCTGATCAAATATCGTGCGGCTGCCGCCGTTGTCCTGTGTGTGGCTCATGTTCTGACTTCTCCTATGGTGTAAAAGGAGCCCGTGACTATCACGGCTCCCTCCGGCCCCGCCAGAGCCCGGGCCTCGGCCAGGGCCGCGTTGACCTCCGGGACCTGCCGGCAGGGCAGATAGCGCTCCACCGTCCGGGCCAGCTCCTCCGCCGGCAGGGCTCTGGGGGAGGAGGAACGGGTGACTACCGCTTCGGCGCACAGGGGCGCCAGGGCCCGGACCACCGGGTCCGGATCGTGGTTCGAGAGCATGCCGATGACCAGCACCAGCTTCGGATACCGGAGCTCTGCGAGAGTGGCGGCCAGAGCCCGGGCGGCGGGTCCGTTGTGGGCTCCGTCCAGATAGACGCCGGGCCGGGAGCCGATCTGCTGAAACCGGCCCGGCAGAAAGGCCCGGGCAATGCCCCGCCTCAGGGCGTCCTCAGTCACGCTTGCGGTGAGGGACGCCGCCAGAGCGGCTATGGCCGCGTTCACCGGCTGAAAGGTCCCCCGGAGGGTGGGGGCATAGCCTCTGAGGGTCAGGACTTCCGACTCCAGGTCCCAGGGACCGGAGCCTGTGACCGTGAAGTCCCGCCCAAGGGCATAGACCCGGGAGCCTGCGAGGGCCGCCTGCCGGTCGATCTCCTCCAGGGCTTCTCCGTCGGCGCCTGTGACGCAGGGGACCCCGGGCTTGATGATGCCGGCCTTTTCCCGGGCTATCTCCCGCAGGGTGCTGCCCAGCCATTCCATATGGTCCGGGCCCACGGACACTATGACGCTGCAGTCGGGGGTGATGACGTTGGTGGCGTCGCTCCTGCCTCCCATGCCGCACTCTATGACGACTGCGTCCGTCTTCTGCAGGGCAAAATAGACGAAGGCCGCCACGGTCTTGGCTTCGAATTCCGTCAGGGACTCATAGCCGAGCCCGGCCAAACGGCCGTTGACCTCCCGCACCTTGTCTGCGCAGAGGCCAAAATCCTCGTCGGAGATATAGTCCCTGCCTATGCCTATGCGCTCGTTGACTCTGAATACGTAGGGGGAGGTGTAGGAGCCGGCTCGATAGCCGGCCTCGGTGAGGATGGAGGCGGCAAAGGCTGTGACGCTGCCCTTGCCGTTGGTGCCGGCCACGTGTATGAGCCTGCCGGCCCGGGGGAGCCCCAGCAGCTCCAGGGCCCGGGCAGTGCGGGCAAGACCCGGCCTGATGCCGAACACGGCCAGGGAGGAATAGTATTCCACAGCCTCTCGGATGTCCATGGCGCAGTCAGGTGGCCCGGCCTGTCCGGCCGGTGAACATGGGGCCCCGGCCTTCCGGCGGGGGATAGCTGTCAAAGTCAAAGAGATACTCGGGCAGGGCCTCCTCTATCTCTCTGACCGCGTCGGCGTATTGGGGGAACCGTGTGAAGACCCGGGTGTTGTGGACGGACCTGGCCGGGTCGAACCAGAGGCCGGGGCGGGGGTCCTCCCCTAGGCCCAGAAAGTCCCTGATGCGGGCAGTGGTCGCCTCATAATCATATACCATGTCCTCAAACCGCACCCTCAGTATCCCCTCGCCGGTGAGATAGGGCTGATGCTGCCGCAGGGCTCTGTAATAGGTGATAAAGTCTGCGGGGCTTTCCAGAGGCATGTAGCTGTTGGAGCGGCGGAGGGCTGTCAGGGCAAAGACGTAGAGGTCTCTGGGGTCCCTGTCGGAGACTATGGCCCGGGGATCCCGGAAAAAGGGAAAGCCCGCCCGGGGATCGTTGGCTCCGAAGGGCTGGTCCAGCACCACGGTCCGGTCCGGGCTGCCCCCCAGGGCTTCGATCATATCCCGGACGTGCTCGCAGGCCGCTTCGTAAAAGTTGTCGGGCATCACGGACATGCCCACCCTTATCCGGGGCCAGCCGGTCCAGGGCCTGCCCGTGAGCCGTTCTGCCAGGGGGATGATGCGTCTGGCGAAGAGGCGCCGCTTCAGAAAGGTGTTCACGAAGCCTGCCTGAGGCTCCGACCTGTCCCGCCAATACCAACGGGCCTGGGTGACCGAGTCCAGAAAGGCGCTCAGGGACCGGAGTATGCGGTCGCCGTCGCCGCCCCGGATGCGGCAGGCTGCGGCAAAGTCCCGGCATTTGCGCTCATATCTCAGGAGGGCCACCGCCGAGTCCAGATTGCGCATCTTCGGCCGGAGCAGCCGCTCCGCCAGATCCGCCAGACCGTCCGGCTCGCATATGATGCCGAACTCCAGGTTGTCCAGCACGCAGAGGTCCTCAAACTCCTTCAGATAGTCGCTTACGGCGCTGGAGCCCGTGTTGCCGAAGCCGCATACGCCCACTATCATTTTTTGTCCCTGCGGTGTTTGCGGGCCACCAGCCGGGAGGACTGGTGTATGTCTCTCTCGGCCACGGAAAACATGTTTTTGGTCAGGAGCCGGCGGGCAAAGGCGTATATGCCCGAGGGCTTGGGCCGGTATCCGGCCAGCAGCTGGGCGTATTGGGCGGATATGGGCAGGGCTACGAACAGCATCACGGCGGTGTAGGCCCGGAAGATGCCGCCCAGGACGCCCCAGAGTATCACAAAGGCTATGATGATGCCCGTGTAGTACTTCTGTATGCGGGTGTGCTTGCGCAGGATGACTATGATGCTCCGGCGGAGGATGTCCACCAGCAGCAGGCCGCCCACCAGACCGTATTTGGCAAAGGTGTCCAGTATGTCGCTGTGGCCGCTGATGACGCTGTAGTTTTTGGAATGGGAGCCGTAGCCTATGATAAAGGTGGTGGAGTCCGTGAGCCAGGTGTTGATGCTGTTCTGCAGGAAGGCAAATCTCAGCAATATGGATTTGGAGAGGCTGCTCATCTCACCGGTGGTCATCAGGTCCGCGATGCTCTTCAGGCGGTTGGCGAGCCTGTCCCCGGGGAACAGGGAGCAGACGGCCTTGATGCAGGCGGGCACGGCTCCCGACAGGACGAATACCAGAACAAAGAGTACCAGAGCGGCCAGTATGAGCTTGCGGTATCTGGAGGAAAATATGGCCAGAAGCAGCAGCATGAAGAGGCACAGAATGGCGTTGATGGCCCTCTGGAGTATGACGGTGATCACCGCGAAGGACAGCAGGCTCACCCCGAACAGCAGGAGCTTTGCCATGCGCCCGGTGGCCTGGAGCCCCAGGGCAAAGCAAATGCCCGAAAAGATCATGATGGAGTTGCAGTAGGGAGCGCCGGTGATATGGTTGGCCAGGTTGGTGTCATTCTCGTCCAGAGCGTTCTTGCCCAGAAAGGCCATGAAGAGCAGGTTCAGCAGGAATATGACGCATATGCCTACGAAGAGATCCCGTCTTTCCTTGCGGGGGAAGAAATAGAGCACTGCCAGGGAGGACAGGGCGCCTATGGAAAAGATGGCTGTCTGGCCCACGTATCTGAAGCCGTCGTCGGAAAAGCCCAGCAGGAGATACAGGCCGCACAAAAGGGGCAGCAGTATCAGCTCGCCCGCCAATATCTTTTCGTTGAGGGGCAGCCGGCTCCTCTGTCTGAAAAGACAATAGACGGACAGGACCCCCAGCAGCAGACCTGCGGGTATGCAGAAGTCCGCCAGCTGGGTGATCAGCATGGGTATGTAGCACAGTAAAAATACGTATATCATCGGTCGTTCCTGTCAAGAGATGCCTTGACGTAATCAAAATAGGCGCTGCGCGTCCGGTCCGGTATCCCGCGGGCGTAGCGCGCCGAGCGGGCGTAGCTGTCTTCCGCTGCCCGTTTCAGCTCGTCCCTGCTGCACAGCAGGACCACCTTCCGGCACAGGTCTGCGGGGTCGCGTTTTGCGATGAGATATTTTTCCGGTATGAGCTCTGGGATCCCTCCGGCCCGGCTGCCTATGCAGGGGCAGCCCGTGGCCATGGCCTCTATCACCGCTCTGGGCAGACCTTCCTGCAGACTGGGCTGCAGATATATGTCCGCCTCCTCCATGGCTGCCTCCATTTCCCCGGGGGTCAGCTCTCCCAGCAGCTCCAACCGGTCCTCCGCTCCCAGGCTTTTGGCCAGAGCGGTCAGACGGTCTCCGCTGCCGGGGCCGGCTATCCTGTAGCGGGCGTCTATGCCTGCCGCCTTCAGCAGTGGCAGGGCCCGGATCACCGTGTCATAGCCCTTGGAAGGGTTGTCCGGGGCTCCTGCGGACAGGAGCACGGGACGGGACGGGTCCATGCGGTCTGCGCGGCTCAGCCTGCTGCGGAGCAGGTCCCGGCCGTCTCTGTCCGGAAGGGAGACGTTGGACGCCGCCGCGGACCTGCGGGGGCAGGGATATCGTTTCTGGAGGGTGCTCTCTGTGACGTAGAGAGCGTAGTCTGCCCGGCGGACCCATTTTTTCATGGACAGATGATAGTAGGGGGCCAGCAGCTTGCCGGACAAGCCGTGATTCCAGCTGGCGTCCCAGGCGTCGCCCATGCATTCCGCAAACACGGGTATCCCCGCGCCTACCGCAGCCGCTGCGGCGGCGTAGGCGGGCACCGAGGGGAACCGGCACACTGCCAGGCTGCAGCCTGCCATGGCCGACCTTATCTGCCGGCGATAGCGGCCGGCGAGCACCTGCGTCAGGGAGCCTATGGGCACCACGTTTTCCAGCATATCCGTGCCGTCGCTGCCCGGAGGCAGGGAGCCGGCCTCCTGGATGCGGGTAAACAATACTATGGGACCGAAGGCCTCATAGTAGCGCCTGACTATGTGATAGTATTTGCTCCTGAAATAATATCTGCCCTCATAGCGCCCTATGCGGAAGTCGGTGGCCATGAAGACAGTCATGGTATGCGTTCCAGCTCGCTCATGTAGATGTTGACTATCTGCTCCCGGTCAAACTCCTGCTCCACCTTGTGCCTGCCGTTGATGCCCATCTGCAGCTTTTCTTCGTAGGACATCTTCAGGAACCGCTCCATCTTGTTCACCAGATCCTGATGGTTCTCCGGCTGGAACAAAAAGCCGGTGACGTTGTCGTCTATGACGCTCCTGGTGCCCGGGGTGTTGGAGCCTATGCAGGCCCTGCCCGTGGCGGCGCCCTCCAGCAGGGCGTTGGGTATGCCCTCGCCTCCCTTGGAGGGGAGGACTATGCAGTGGCTTTTGCGGATCTCTCTGTCTATGTCGTTGCTGAAGCCCAGGTGCTTGACTATGCCGTCCTGCTCGTATTCCTGCACTATCTGACGGTACTGGGGCTCCACGAAATAGCCCGCTATGTAGAACTGGGTCCTGGGATACTTGCTCTTGATGGATTTGGCCGCCTTCAGGTATTCGTCTATGCCCTTCAGGGCCAGGATGCGGCCTATGTAGAGAAACCGGATGCGCTCGGTCTTGGGCATCCTCACGTAAAAATGCTCCCTGAGGTTGCAGCCCGAGCCGGGGATGACGGTATAGTTGTCCTTGACGAGGCTGTTGGCGAGAAAAAACTCCTTGTCGTCGGCGTTCTGAAAAAACACCTTGTAGGCTCGCTTCACCGACAGCCGGTACAGCACCTTGCACAGCTCGCTGATAAGGCTTTTTTTGAGGAATACGCCGCCGGTGCCCGTGATGTTGCATATCTGGGGACAGCCGAAGGACCGGGACGCGAGGGAGCCGTAAATATTGGGCTTGATGGTGTAGGAGAAGATGATGTCGGGCCGTATCTGACGGATGATCTGCCTGTAATGCCTGTAGAGTCTGAAGTCCTTGAGAGGGTTGATGCCCCGTCTGTCTATGGGGGCGGGGATCACCCGGCAGCCCATTTCTTCATAGGGCTGGTTTTCTTCCGCCTCCAGCATGGAGACATACACTTCGTGCCCCTCCTTCAGCAAGCGCATCACCAGCTCCTTGCGGAAGTTGAGAGACATGAAGTCGTTGGATAGCAGAAGTATCTTTTTCAAGGCGTGCTCCGAATAACGGCCGGACCGTGTATGTGTTGATAACTCACAAAATATTATACTACAAAAAAGTATTTATTGCAACAAAGCCGGGGCCTCTCCGGGTTTGACATCCCGGCTGCGCGTATAGTAAAATCTTAGTGGAACAAGCTAAAAAATCGGTATTACGGACTGACGTATGAACAGATATCTGAAGGGAGCCCTGGCCTGCGCGCGAGGCGGGGCTTTCGGCATCGCGGCCCTGCCCGTAAAGGGCTGGACCGTGAATATGCGCGCAGCCATTTTCGGCGGCGCGGACCTGGAGCTGGACCCCGGCTCGCTGGTGGAGATAGGCCGCAACGTGCGGATCAGGGAAAGAGCGTCCCTGAAGGCCCGCCGGGGAGCCCGGCTGACTCTGGAGAAGGACGTGTACGTGGGCCCCGGCAGCATACTGGCGGCCCGCTGCGGGATCACCGTGGGCGAGGGCACTCTCATATCCCCCTACGTGCAGATATACGACCACGACCACAAATACACGGAGGAGGGGGTCTCCGAGAGGGAATACGCCTGCGCCCCCGTCACCATCGGCAAGCGCTGCTGGATAGGCGCCAACACGGTGATACTGAAGGGCGCCACTCTGGGCGACAACTGCATAGTGGCCGCCGGCAGCATAGTAAAGGGCAGCTGGCCTCCGGGCTCCAGGATAGTGCAGAAGAGACACACGGAAGACCTATGAAAGCGGCTCTCATCATACACAGGCTTTCCCGGTCCGGGGCTCCGAAGATCATGGTGTGGCTGGCCGAGTATCTCACCAGGAGGGGTCATGACGTGACACTGGTGTCCCTGTATGACTGCCCCGACAGCCTGCCGGTGCCTCCGGAGGTCCGGCTGAAGGCTCTGGATATACGGCAGAGCGGGAACCCTCTGGTCCGGAAGACTGTGGGGCTCTGGAGAGCCGAGAAGCGGCTGCTGCAGGTCCTGAGGGAGACGCGTCCCGACCTGTGCCTCACCTTTATGGACACTGCCGGGCTCCTGCTGCTCCTGGTCAAGGGCTTCTGCGGCCTCAGAGTGTATTGCTCCGAAAGGGCCGACCCGGACAGGGGAGGCCCCCTGAGCGCCTTCATCAGAAAAAGACTTACCCTCCTGTCCGACGGAGTGGTGTTCCAGACGGAGGGGGCCAGAGACTGCTTCCGGGGCCTTGCTCTCCCCCGCAGCAGGGTGATACCCAACCCTGTCAGCGTCCCTCCCGCCCCTGCCAAAGAGGACCGGCCCGGGACTCTGGTGTGGGCCGGCAGGTTCGACAACCGGCAGAAAAGGCTGGACCTGCTGCTCCGGGCCTTCGCCCTCGTGCTGAAGACCTTTCCGGAGGAAAGGCTCACCCTCTACGGCGACGGACCGGATATGCCCCGGATCAGGCGTCTGGCGGAGAAGCTGGGCATAGAGGGCAGCGTGGACTTTGCGGGCTTTGAGCCCGACCTGGCCCGGGCGCTGGCCGCAGGGAAGGTCTTCGTCATGTCCTCGGACTTCGAAGGCATCCCCAACACCCTCATAGAAGCCATGGCAGCGGGGCTGCCCTGCGCCGTCACCGACTGCTCCCCGGGAGGGGCGCGGGTCCTGATAAGGGACGGCGTGGACGGGCTCATCACTCCCCGGGGAGACGCCCGGGCCCTGGCGGAGGCTGTGACCGGCATACTCTCGGACCCGGAGCTGGCCCGGACCCTGGGGGCCAACGCGGCCCTCATCACCGACAGGTTCGCGCCGGACAGGATAGGCGCCGAGTGGGAAGAGTTTTTGACGGAAGGACTGTGACGATGAACAAGCTGTCGAAACTCCTGGGCGACCCCTGGAGGGCGGTGCGTTCCCTGGGAAACCGGGGCTTTCTGAACTTTGTGGATGACAGGACTTACCTGCGCCTGAGGTTTCGGGCCAAAATGGGCTATTGGCCGAACCTGGAGAGCCCGCAGACTTATTCCGAAAAGATCCAGTGGCTGAAGCTCCATGACAGGGATCCCCTCTATACGGTGCTGGCGGACAAATACGCGGTACGGGAATACGTGGCAGACAGGATCGGCCCGGAATACCTGATATCCCTGCTGGGCAAATGGGACCGGCCCGGGGATATAGATTTTGACAGCCTGCCGGACAGGTTCGTGCTGAAGTGCAGTCACGATTCCAACTCGGTGGTGATCTGTCGGAACAAAGCCTCCTTTGACGCTGCCAAGGCCTGCCGGCGTCTGGCGGAGAGGCTGGAGCGCAACCCCTTTTACTTTGACAGGGAATGGGCATACAAGGACATAGTTCCCTGTATCATTTGCGAGGAATATCTGGAGGATACCGCTGCGGGAGAGCTGAAGGATTACAAGTTCTTCTGTTTCGGAGGCGTCCCCCGCATGATGCTGCTGGCTTCCGGAAGGCAGGACAGGGACCGGGGGCCCGTCTTTGATTATTTTGACATGGATTTCCGGCGGCTGGATATGCGCCGGGGCCACCCCAATTCCCCGGAGCCTCCCGAAAAGCCCGCCGCCTTTGAGGAGATGAAGAAGCTGGCGGAGGCTCTGTCCCGGGACCTGCCCCACGCCAGGATAGACTTTTACCAAGCGGACGGCAGGGTGTATTTCGGAGAGATCACCTTTTATCCCGCCGGAGGCTCGGAACCCTTCGATCCTCCTGAATGGGACGCCAGGATCGGCGGGTGGCTGGATCTGGAGCCGGTGAGGCAAAAGTACGGGGCCGGGACCAAATGAGGTCCCGCTCCCGGAGCAGGCGTCCGGGAAACTTTTTTGACAGAATCGCCGTCTTATGATATAGTTAGAGTGTATATGCTGCGAACAAGGCTGATATGAAAGACGTATTTGGCCGGGATTACGCCCGGCTCCGGGGGAAAACCCTGTATCTGCTGGATATGGACGGCACTCTGTATCTGGGAGACAGGGTCTTTGACGGGACCCGCGGGTTCCTCTCGGGGATAAAGGCCCGGGGCAGATACGTATTTATCACCAACAATTCGTCCCGGAGCCCCGCGGACTACGTGGCCAGGCTGGCCTCCATGGGGATAGAAGCCTCGAAGGAGGATTTTTTTACCTCCGTGGACGCGGCGGCGCTGCTCCTTGCGGACAGGCACCCCGGGGGCCTCATATACGCCCAGGGCACCCGTTCCATGATCGGGCAGCTCAGGGAGGCGGGCATCCGGGTAGTGACGGAGCCCTGCTCCGAAGCGGAGGCCGTGCTGGTGGGCTTTGACACGGAGCTGACCTTTGAGAAGCTGGTAAACACGGTGAAGATGCTGGCTCTCGGCACGCCCTTTTACGCCACCAATCCGGACCTGGTGTGTCCCGTGGAATTCGGCAGCGTGCCGGACTGCGGCAGCATGTGCGTGGGTCTGGAAAACGCCACCGGGCGCAAGCCTTATTACATAGGCAAGCCCAGGCCGGACATGATACGCATCGCCATGGAAAAATACGGCGCCCTGCCGGAGGAGACTCTGGTGGTGGGGGACAGGCTGTACACGGATATAGCCGCCGGCGTGAACGCCGGAGTGGACACGGTGTGCGTGCTGTCCGGCGAGGCCACCCTCGAAGATATTGAGCATGCGGACCTGCGGCCGGACTACGTGCTGGACTCCGTCAGGGATCTGATATGCCTTTTTGAGCACTGAACGTGTGATCGATACTATGGAAGACAAGGATATTACACAAGCGTTATCAAAAACCAAGACCTCCCACAACAACGTGGTGAGGCTGATGGTGTATGACTTTCTCGCCTATCTGTTTTTTGCCGTGACCTTTTTGTACTGGCACGACAAATGCAGCGTGAAGGAGACCCTGCTGCTCTTGTCGGCGGGGGCGGTGTTTGTGTTCGGCTGCCGTATATCCTGGAAGATATACAGGCAGGTCTGGCGCTACGGCAGCACTCTGTCCTACGGCAGGCTGATCATCAGCGACGTGACGGCCCTGGCGCTGCTGCTGATGACCGACGCGGTCTCCGGCTACATATTGCAGGACTTCAATCAGAAGCCTGCCACCTACGCGGGCATCATAGCCATCATTTCCCTCAACCTGATCTTCAGCATAGTCATGCGTCTGGCCTATCAGTACGCCTACCATTCCAGCTCCAGCGACAGCGTCAAGGCGGAGCGCTTCCGCACCCTGCTGCGTATCATAGGCCGCCTGAACGTGAATCAGCCGAGCAGCCTGCAGAACTCCAGACATACCATCAAGATAGCGGTGGTGGGCGCCGGCAGAACAGGCGCCAGCCTGGCCAACGAACTCCTGAACAACCCCTACGCCAACTACAAGCCCAGCCTCTTCATAGACAAGGACCCCGAGAAGGTGGGCCGCCAGCTCTACGGCATCTCCATCGTGGGGGAAAACGAGGCCACTCTGGACTTTCTCAATCAGACGGACATACAGGAAGTGGTGTTTGCCCTGCCCGCCATGGAGGCGGACGAAAAGCGCAGGCTCTACGAATACTACAAAAAGACCGGCTGCAAGGTGAAGATATACGACTATCCCAACATGCGGCAGGCCGGCGAGACCAAGAGGACCCTCAGAGAGTTTGACATAGAGGAGCTGCTGTTCCGCAAGCCCATAGAGCTGTCCGACGAAAAGACGGTGGCCTACTACAGGGACAAGGTGATACTGGTCACCGGAGGCGGCGGCTCCATAGGCAGCGAGCTGTGCCGTCAGATAGCCGGCATGAATCCCAGGCGGCTGGTGATACTGGACGTCTATGAAAACGGCGCCTACGACATAGAGCAGGAGCTGAAGATAGCCTACGGCGACGCTCTGGACCTGCGGCTGGAGATACTGTCCGTGTGCGACAGGAGCGGCCTGGAAAAGGTCTTCGAGACCCACCGGCCCGACATAGTGCTCAACGCCGCCGCCCACAAGCACGTGCCCCTGATGGAGCACAACTGCTGCGAGGCTGTCAAGAACAACGTGTTCGGCACCCTCAACACTGTGGATATGGCGGTCAAATACGGCGCCCGGCGCTTCATCATGATCTCCACGGACAAGGCGGTGAACCCCACCAACGTCATGGGAGCCACCAAGCGCATGTGCGAGATGATAGTCCAGAGCCGCAGCCTGGAGAACACGGGCACCATCTTTTCCTGCACCCGCTTCGGCAACGTGCTGGGCAGCGCCGGCTCGGTGATACCTCTCTTCAAGAGGCAGATAGCCAAGGGAGGCCCCATCACCCTGACGGACAAGCGCATCATCAGATATTTTATGACCATCCCCGAGGCCAGCCAGCTGGTGCTGCAGTCCGGCCCCATGGCTCACAACGGCGAGCTGTTCGTGCTGGATATGGGCAAGCCGGTCAGGATACTGGATATGGCGGAAAATATGATCAGGCTCTCCGGCAAGGAGCCCTACTATGACGTGGACATAGTGGAGACAGGCCTCCGGCCCGGCGAAAAGCTGTATGAAGAGCTGCTGATCAAGAACGAGGATATGGACAAGACCGACAATTCTCTCATATTCATAGAGAGAGACACTCCTCTTCCCTACCCGGAGATCGAGGCGAAGCTGCAGATCCTGCGGGACGCGGTGGCAGGCGAGGACAACCGTCTGGCCAAAAAGGCCCTGAGACAGGTGGTCCCCACCTTCAAGGACCCGGAGGTGGTAAACGCTTCGGCGGCCCAGTCGGAAGAGATGAACGCGGTCATGTGACCCGCTTGCGAGAAAAAAGCCTGCTCCGGCAGGTTTTTTTGTTGCACCGGGGCTTTTTATATGTTATAATAGAAATAACCTATAGTTGCGCATGCATCCGTATGGGCAAAGAACAGAGGTCATGATGATCAGAAAAATCATATACCTGATACTTGTGTGTCTGGCGGCGGCGCCGGTCCTTTGCGAGCCGGTGACCGAGATCACGGTGTTGCTGGGCGAGGAAAAAGAGGCGCCCAGACAGACTCCGTCCGTGTCTTCCCGCGCCCATTCCTCCGACGGAAAAGAAAAGATAGGGGATTACGGGGTGATAATCACCGACTTTGCCACCATCCGCAAGACCCCTTCCGAAAAGGCCGTCTCCAGAGGGGTGGTGCCTGCCAACGAGACCGTCATCATACAGGCGCAGAAGGCCGGCTACACCGGAGTCCTGCTGGAGGACGGCACCACGGGCTGGATACTGGACGCCGCCGTGAGGAGAGTGCCCATAGAGGTGTTTGCGAAGCGCACCTATCTGCCTTCGAAGATCATGGGCTACGACTCGGGCAAGATACCCTTTTCCGAGATCATCACCCACAGCATGGCTTTCAGCAAGACCCCCTACGTGTTCGGAGGCACCTCCATCAACGCGGGCATGGACTGCTCCGCCTTTGTGCGGGAGATTTTCAAGCGCATGGGCATCACTCTGCCCCGCACCGCCAGAGAGCAGGCCAACGTGGGCACCGACGTGCCCAAGGACATAGAGCATATGGTGGTGGGAGACAGGCTGTATTTCAGATACAAGAACTCCTACATAGATCATACGGGGATATACGTGGGCAACGGCTACTATATCCACTGCAACGCCTCCAAGCACGGAGTCAGCTGCGACGAGCTGTTCGTCCCCAGGACCTTCAGCAAGCTGGTGTCTGTCAAGAGGTTTTAATTATTGGCAAATGGGATCCGCTATAGAGCCCGAAGGGCTTTGTAGCGGATCTGTCTGTTGTGAGGTAGTGTGTGAGAGCTCTCCTTTTACTCTGCGTATTGCTGTGGGCTGCGCCTCTGTGGGCGGAGCCTGAGGCAGTGAAGCAGCGCTGGCCCGGAGAGGACAGGGCCATATGCGAATACGTATTGCAGGCGGACGTCTCCGGCCGGACCGACGCCACCGCCGCCCTTCAGGGCCTCATAGACCGGGCCGCCGAGGCGGGAGGCGGGGTCATATGGTGCCCGGCGGGCACCTACCGCTTTGAGGGCAGCCTGAGGCTCAGGAAGGGGGTCACCCTACGGGGCGACCGGCCCAGCCCCCGGAAGACCGGCGGCAGGGTGCAGGGCACCGTGTTTGCCATATACGCCGGCCGGGGCTCGGAGGAGGGCCCCGCCTTTGTCACCATGGAAAAGGTGTCCGGGCTGACGGACCTGAGCCTGTGGTATCCGGAGCAGGATCCGGAGCATATTACCCCATATCCCTGGACCGTGGCGGCCACAGACAGGGGCTCCTGCGGCTACACGGTGCGCCGGGTGACCTTTGTCAACAGCTACAAGGCCCTGTCCAACGGGGCGGACGACGGGGAGGGCTACAACGTGGCCTTTTATTCGGACCTGTGCGGCTGTCCCCTGAAATACGGCCTGTGGATCAATCTGTGTCTGGACATCACCCGCTTCGAATACCTGTCCTTCGGCCCCCGATACTGGGAGCAGAGCGGCCTCCCCGGGGCCCCCGCGACCGGCAGGGCCAAAAAGGCGCTCCGCCAATATCTCTACGACAACGGCGAGGCCTTCGTGTCCGGGCTCTTTGACTGGCTGCCCATATACGAAGCCGACATAGAGGGTTACGGAGTGGGGCTCCATTTTGTGCAGAACGGCTTCGGGTGCCCCAACGGTCAGCTGTGCAGGGTCCGGGTCCGGGGCGGCCGGGTGGGCCTGCTGGCGGACAACGTGGCAATATACGGCTGGTGCATCACGGACTGCGAATTCACCTCTCTTGACAGGCCCGGCGCTGCCGGGGTGAGGCTCTCTGCCGGCTGCGGCCGGGGCCCCTTTATGTTCCACAGCTGCCGTCTGGGCAGGGTGGAGGCGGAGGAGGGCTGTCTGGCCGCCGTGTCCATGATGAATTGCTCCCTCACCGGCGACGTGACCCTCGCTTCGGGGGACTCGGCGGTCATAAACTGCTCCCAAAAGGCGGGCAGAAGTGTGGCCTTTGCCCCCGGCCGGGACAATCTGGCGGCTTCTCCCGGGCTCCGTTACACCGGCGAAGCCCGCGCAGGAAAGGCGGACAGGACCGACGCGGTGTCCGCCTCTTACAAAAGACCGCCTCTTTTCCGGCCCCGTTCCTCCCGGGTGTTCAGCGTCCGGGCCTTCGGAGCTAAGGGGGATGGGAAGACCGACGACACCCGGGCCTTTGCGGCCGCCCTTGAGGCGGCGGGGAAGGCGGGAGGCACCGCCTACGTCCCCGCCGGACGCTACCTGATCACCGCTCCCCTGACCGTGCCCTCCGGCGCGGAGCTGAGGGGTATAGGCGAAGGGCCTCCCCACACCATGGTGCCCGCCAGCTGCATCCTGGCCGGCACAGCCCCGGGCTCCGAAGAGGGGGCTCTGGTGAGCCTTGAAGAGGGCTCCTCCCTGAGGGGAGTGGGCTTTTGGTATCCCCGGGCCCGGTTTGACAGGGCGACTCCCTTTCCCTGGACCGTGAGGGCTCTGGGCAAGAACTGTCAGGTGCGGGACGTGTCTCTGGGCAACTCCTGGCAGGGGCTGGACTTCGCTTCTGCCGGCGACGTCTCCGGACACCTTATCTCCGGAGTGGTGGGCTGCTGCCGCAGGCGGGGCGTATTCGTGGACCACGCCCCCCGGGGCGGAGTGGTGGAAAACTGCCATCTGGCCGTCCATTACTGGGACAGGAACGACGGAGATCTGCCCTTTGAGGGCCCCCGGCTCCTGGGGGATATGCACGACGTGAACAACGCCATGCGCAGGGAGTCGGAGAGCTACGTGTTCGGCAAATGCTCCCGGGAATATATACGCTCCACCTTCAGCGTCTTCAGCCGCAGGGGGCTCACCCTGAAGGAGGGCTTCAGGGGCGTGGTCATCAACCACGGCTCCGACGGCACTGTGTCCGGCATCAATGCGGAGGGGGATTCCCGCAGCCTGCTCATCAACACCCTGTCCGCCCCGGTCCCCACGGTGCAGGGCAAGACCGAATACAGGCCCCTGGACCCGGACAATCCCCTCTACGTCAACCGGGAGTCCCGCAGCATAGCCTGCGGCCCGGACTTTGAGGGCAGCGCCCGCTGTGTCAATACGGCCGTGTGGGGCTTCGGCGACGCAATACGGGCGGAGGGGCCGGGCAGGCTCACTCTGGAGCTGTTCAACTCGCTGCTGGGCCTCTCCCTGCTGCGGGAGGCCCGGGTGTACGGGGCCTATTCCCAGGCGGGCGCCCTTTGGGCTGCCGCCGGCAGGCAGGGTGACGCCGCCTTTTTCGGCAGCTGGGGCTTTTTGGAGGAGACGGGTCTGACGGACTGCGCCCGGGAGGCCCGGGTGACCGCTTCTTCCCGATACGTGGAGGGGCAGGGGACGGCGGAGCTGACGGACGGCTTTCCCCTGAAGTTTTACGCCTCGGAGCAGGAGGAAGGCACCTGGATAAGGTTTGACTTTGACAGGCCCCGGGCCATAGAATACGCCGTCCTCATCAACGCGGCTCCCGACGGCGACGGCTACCTGACCCGGGCTGCGGAGCTCTATGGAGTGGACCCGGAGGGCCGGGAGGTCCCCATAGGGGGCTGGCGGGACAATACCCGCTGCGTGGCCGTGACGCCTCTCGGGGGAGAGTGGCAGAGCATAGTCCTGCGGATCCGGGAGCCCAACAGCTATGACAGGCACACCAGGATCGGAGACGTGTATCTCCTTACCCGGGAGCGGCCGGACCTGCCGCAGGCCCGGTGAACATGCTATAATTATTTATCCGGCGGCGCGCGCCGCGCCGTTCGGGCCGGCTGCGGGGCTGCTCAAAGCCCGGGCCGCAGAGACCACCGGAAGCAAGGGGGAAGACAACATGAGATTATTGGCAGTCATCATACTTTTGATGTGCGCCGGCGGCCTGTGGGCGGGGCCCGCGGCCATGGAGCAGCGCTATGACACCGAAGACTACGCCATCTGCGAGTATATCCTGCAGGCGGACGTCTCCGGCAGGACCGACGCTACCGGGGCCCTGCAGGGCCTCATCGACCGGGCTGCCGAGGCCGGAGGCGGGGTCATATGGTGCCCCGAGGGCACCTACCGCTTTGACGGCAGTCTGCGCCTCAGGAAGGGGGTCACCCTGCGGGGCGACTGGCAAAGCCCCCGGGAGACCGGCGGCAAGGCGGTGGGCACCGTGTTTGCGGTCTATGGAGGCCGGGGCTCGGAGGAAGGGCCCGCCTTTATCACCATGGAAAAGGTGACGGGGCTGGTGAACCTGAATATCTGGTATCCGGAGCAGGATCCGGAGAGCATCTCTCCTTATCCCTGGACCGTGAGCACCACGGACAACTCTTCCTGCGGCTACACGGTGCGCAACGTGAACTTTGTCAACAGCTACAAGGCCCTGTCCAACGGAGCCGACGACCATATGTGCTACAACGTGGCCTTTTATTCCGGTCTTTTCGGCTGTCCCCTGAAGCAGGGCATCTATCTCCACTACGTGCTGGATATCACCCGGCTGGAGCACATATTCTTTGGCCCGGACTATTGGATACACAGCGGCCTGCCCGGCGCCCCGGTCTCCGACCGGCAGCAGGAGGCCCTGCGGGAATATATGTACGCAGAGGCCGAGGCGGTGGTGGCCGGACGCTTTGACTGGATGCCCATGTATGACGCGGTCATAGAGGGCTACGGAGTGGGGCTCCGGTTCATCAACAACGAGTTTGGCTGCCCCAACGGCAACCTGTACGGAGTCGTGGTCCGGGAAGGCCGTGTGGGGCTGCTGGCGGAGGACGTGGCTCTCTACGGCTGGTGCATCACAGGCTGCGAATTCACCTCCCTTGACAGGCCGGGAGCAGCCGGAGTGAGGGTGACCTCCGCCAAGGGGCCTCTCATGTTTTACGGCTGCCGGCTGGGCAGAACGGAGACGGAGGAGGGCAGCGGCGCCGCCCTGTCCTTTATGGGCTGCGAGCTCACCGGGGACGTGCTCTCTGCCGGAGGAGACTGCGCCGTCATAGGAGGCGTTCAGATTCCGGGGACCAGGGTGCATTTTTCCGAAAAAGGCTCCAATATAGCCGCCCTGACGGGCTTGGTCTATGACGGCAGCGCCCGTCCGGGGAACGGGGCCTTTGTCCCTCCTGAATTCTTCCCGCCGGCTCCCAAGCCCTTTTTCCGGCCCCGTTCGCGGCAGGTGTTCAGCGTGCGGGACTTCGGAGCCAAGGGGGACGAGAAGACCGACGACACCCGGGCCTTTATGGAGGCTCTGAAGGCGGCGGGAAAGGCGGGAGGCACCGCCTACGTGCCCGCCGGCCGCTACGTGGTCACGGCTCCCCTGACGGTGCCCTCCGGAGCGGAGCTCCGGGGCGTCAGCGAGGGCCCGGCCCACACCATGGTCCCCTGCAGCTGCATCATAGTCAGGACAGGCCTTGGCTCCGAGAAGGGGGCCTTTGTGAGACTGTCGGCAGACTCCTCCCTGAGAGGCGTCAGCTTTTGGTATCCCCAGGCCCGGTATGACAGGGTGACTCCCTTCCCCTGGACCGTGCGGGCTCTGGGCAAAAACTGTCAGGTGCGGGACGTGTCCCTGGGCAACTCCTGGCAGGGGCTGGACTTCGCTTCCGCCGGGGACACCTCCGGCCACGTGATAGCGGGAGTCATGGGCTGCTGCCGCCGGAGAGGCATATTCGTGGACCACGCTCCCAAGGGGGGCTATGTGGCAAACTGCCAGCTGGTGGTGCACTACTGGGACCGCAATGACAGCGGCCTCCTGTCCGAGGGGCCGGCCCTTACCGGCCGTACCCCCGACGTGAACAACGCCATGCGCCGGGAGTCGGAGAGCTACGTGTTCGGAGACTGCGACGGGGAGGAGATACTCTCCACCTTCAGCTACTCCAGCCAGAAGGGGCTCACCCTGAAAAAGAACTTCAGGGGGACCCTCGTCAACCACGGCTCCGACGGCACCGTGTTCGGCATCAATCTGGAGGACCGGGCCCGGGCGGTGCTCGTCAACACTCTGGCGGCTCCGGTGCCCAGCATGCACCTCTACGGCAACGCGGAATACAAGCCTCTGGACCCGGACAATCCTCTCTACGTCAACAAGGACTCCCGCAGCATCACCCTGGCAGAGAGCTTCGCAGGAGACGCCGTGTTTGTCAACACCTCCCTGTGGGGCTACGGCGACACCATACTGGCGGAGGGAGAGGGCGGCCTGTCCCTGATGCTGCTCAATACCATTCTGCCCAAGGGGACCGTCAGGGGCCCCAACACCCGGATCATCGGGGCCTATTCCCGATGCGGCACTCTGTGGGACCTGGCCCGGGAGCAGGGCGGGGAAGCCTTTTTCGGCTCCTTCGGCATCCTCACGGGCAAGCGCCTCGGGGAGGCGGCCCGCAGGGCAGAGGTCTCCGTGACCAGTCAGGTGTCCGACGGACAGGGGGCAAAACAGCTGACCGACGGTCTGGCCGCCTCTATCTTCGCCTCACAGCCCGAGGACGGGACCCGGATAAGCCTGACTTTTCCCGTAGAGGAGCAGGTGCAATATGTGGTGCTGATCAACACAGGCCCCGACGGCCACGTCTTCAACACCAGGGATCTGGACCTGTGGGGCTCTGACGCCGCAGGGAACAGAGTCCTCCTGGATCAGGTGAGGGGCAACGACCGCTGCGTGCTGATCATCCCGGTGGGGAAGACCCTGAAGGGACTGGAGATAGAGGTGATCACTCCGGGTCTGGCGGACAAATACACCAGGATAGGAGAGCTGTGCGTCCTGACCCTGCAACGCTGAAAACAGCCCATGGGTCTGCCCAAAACGCAACGAGGCTTTTGCCCGCGCAGACAAAAGGCTGAGCGCAAAGGAGCGGCGCGGCTGCAGATATATGCCGGCGCGCCGCCGGAGCGCAGGTGAAAAACGCTGCCCCGCGGGAACCTTTTGACCGTGACAGCGTCTAACATGTAGTATTATAGGATTTTATAGGCATAAGAGATCATCTTTCAAAGGAGAGGTATATGAAATCATTTACTGCTATCAAGTGTTCCCTGATCGCTGTGGTAGCTCTTGTACTGGCGTGCTTTGCAGGCTCGGCCCGGGCGGATATCACCGTCAGCACCGAGGCTCAATTGGCGGCGCTGGGCAATACCAACATCACAGAGAACGTGAACATCGTGGGTAAGACCTATGATATGTCCTCTTTCAGCGGCTGGAAACCCATCAAGAGCCTGGCTCAGAACTGCACCATCAACGGCAACGGCGCTGTCATCGAGGGCCTGAACCTGGGCGCAGTAGTGAGCTCCAATTACTGCGGCTTTGTGGGTCAGAACAGAGGGACCATAGAGAGCCTGTCCATCCGGACCTCCGCCAACGTGACCGTCCCCCAGAATATGGGCGGCATAGCCGCCGAGAACCTGGCGTCGGGGACCATCGACAACTGCATCGTGTATGCCGACAGCCCGAATTCCGTGGTCATCACAGTCGGCTCCAACACCAAAGCCGGCGGCATAGCCGGCCTCAACAAGGGCACTATATCCAACTGTATGGTGAAGAATCTGCAGTTCGTGTGCAGCGGAGTCGGCGAAGTGGGCGGTATCGTCGGCAACAACGGCGGCGGTGACTATGACGGCGCCATCGAGAGCTGCTACGCTTATAACGTCACCATACAGAACACCAACGGCGGCCCCGGCGGCAGATACGGCTTTATAGTCGGATACAATGAGTGCGGTACCATCAATATCGCCAACGCCGACGGCTGCTCCCTGTCCAGCGACGACAGCTACATAGGCGGCGTGACCAGCTATGTGGACTATGATTCCGTCATATCCAACTGCTGGATCAAGAACTGCAGCGTGGCCCTGGCCCAGAACGGCTCCGGCATGATGGGCGGCCTTTTCGGCTACGTGTATGATGCAGGCGCTACTTCAATAACGTCCTGCTACTTTGGCGGCGGCAGCGCAAGCCTCACAAATAACGGCACGGGTATTGCGGGAGGCCTGGTGGGATCATTCTGCACCGAAAGTTTCTATCGCGCCGCCCTCACAAACTGCTTCTACGAGACGGATGCAGCCCCGGGCATCACCGATATGGTAGGCGCTTATGCTGGAGGGGACGACAGCAATCTGGCAAACTGCGACGGCGTGACCACCAGCACTATGAAGGGCTCCGGCTGGGCTGCCGACAACCTGGGCAGCGGCTGGATCCCGGAGTCCGACGGCTACCCGGTGTATTCCGACGGCAATATCAGGCTGGTATCCATTTCACGTCCCTCAAAGAACAACGTGTCTCTCAACAGAAACCATTTCCGCCTGACGGTGGGAGACCTGAACGACATGGGCTACGTCAGCGCCGATAAGGTCATCGCTGTTTCCGACTTCCAGCTGGTGGACCTGCTGCAGGACGGCACCAGCGTGACCCTGGACTATCCCACAGTGAACGGGACCAGGATTACCTCCTCCATTGTCGCGGAGGACTACGCTACCCTGGACCTCTCTGCTAAGGTCACCAACAATACCGCCGATGCCCTGCAGGCCAAGTATGATGAATATCTGGCTATATACAACAGAGGCCGCAGGATGTATACGGTCTCCAGCCTGGCCACCCTTAAGACCGCTCTGGACGCCGCCAACGCGGCCCTGACCGATCACTATATCAACATCACCAAGACCGAGGCCGATCCTCTGGCCGCAGCCATCGAGACCGCCTCTCTGGACGTGATGATGTGCACCCTTTCTTTCGACGCCGTGGACGGTGTCGTGAACGTGAACTCCGGCGCCGCCGTGAACCAGTATATCGCGGAAAAGAACACCACCGTGACTCTCAACGCGATCCCCATGAGCGGCTACGAGTTCGTATGCTGGAAGGATTCGGCGGGCAACCTGCTGGGCGACGACACCTCTCTTGAATACACCGTGTTCAGCACCACCACCATCACCGCGGAATTCCGCCCCAACAGCCGGTATACCTTTACCTATCAGGACAACTACGGCAAGACCTACAAGATCCAGCCCGTCGCCGACTACAGCGACGTGAGCTATCCCGCTGCCGTGGGCGCTTATCTGAGGACCGGCTACAAGGTCAAGAGCTGGGACAACGACTATCCCGGCGGCGATCTGCCCTCCTCGGGCAGCGTCACCGGCAACGTGGTCTTTACCGCTACCCTGGGCCATGATACTGCCGACACCTTTACCGTGAAGTACAAGCCCAACGCCGGCGCCGAGTGGGTGGAAGGCACCTACAAGCCGGGCCGCGTGTTCCGGGCCACCGCAGACGAGACCTACGGCGGCAACGCCTTCAGCTACTGGAAGGACCAGAACGGCAATACCGTGACCTACGAGCGCGAGCTGTCCGTCACCGTGTACGCCGCTATGGAGTTCACTCCTTACTACGAGGGCGCCCAGTCCGGCGTGACCGTAGCCAACCTGCAGAGCGCCGTCGCCAACAGCTCCACCGGCAAGATAGCCTTTACCGGCCAGGTGGTATTCGGCGATGATTTCGCCAGCGAGGTCTATCACGGAGTGCTGCTCTTGAAGTCCTCCTCTGCCGTCAGCAGTCTGGACTTCAACACCTCCGGCGTGATCGTGGGCAAGTCCAGCGGCTACAGCGCCCAGACCAACACCTATATCATCAACAAGAAGAACGTGGCCGCCGGCGATACCTGGTACGGCAGAGCCTTCATAGTATACTACGATACTAACAACGAGATGCAGATAGCGTTCTCCGACATCAAGAGCGCTACTCTGTAAGAGTATATCCATACACGGCAGGCCCTGCGCCTGCCGTTTTTTTTGCCCCGGGGACCCCTTTTTGGGGAATTCGCAAAAAAAACGGGAACAAAACCGCGGGGGACGTGTCTTATTAGTGGACATATAGATTTAGTCATATGCAATATAAGTACTTAACAAGGAGATACTGATGAAAACTGCACTATTCAAAAGGTTTTCCTTTCTCGCGCTGATGACGGTCATACTGGCGTCCCTTGCGGCCGCCGTCCATGCGGACATCACCGTCACCAGCGAAGCCGAGCTGGCGGCTCTCTGCAACACGGCCGTTACTCAGAACGTGAACATCGTAGGCAAGACCTATAACATGGCCCCTTACGGCTGGACTCCGCTGAGGAGCCTGGCCTCCGGCTGCACCATCAACGGCAACGGCGCCGTCATCGAAGGCTTGGATCTGTCTGCCGTCGTGTTGCAAAAATGGTGCGGCTTTGTCGGCCAGAACAACGGCATCATCCGGAACCTGTCCGTCCGGTCCTCCTCCAACGTGTCCGTCCGCAAGGCTATGGGCGGCATCGCCGCGGAGAACAAAGGCACCATAGCCAACTGCGTCATGTATGCGGATACCCAGGGCTCCGTTGTCGTGGACACCGCGGGCAACATCCACGCCGGCGGTATCGCCGGGGACAACACCGGCACCATCACCGACTGCATGGTCAAGAACATGATCTTTTCCAGCTGGGGCTCGGATTACGCGGGCGGTATAGCCGGCACCAACACCGGCACCATCGACACGTGCTACGTGTATTCTACCACCATCACCAACAACGACGGCAGCACCAGCGGCGCTTACGGCCTGATCGCCGGCTACAACGGGGGCGGGACCATAACTGTCTGCAGCGTGGAAGGCTCTTCCGTGGGCACCGACAATGCTTATGTGGGCGGTATCGCGGGCAACGTTGACAAAGGCTCCTCCATATCCAATACCCGTGTCAAAAACACTGTGGTGCTTCAAAACGGCACCGGCTCCGCAGGCGGACTGTTTGGCCGCGTTTACAACGAGAACAACGTGCGCACTAACGTGGTGTCCTGCTACTATGGCGGCAATGGTCTCACCGGCTCCGACTCCGGCTCAGTGGGCGGCGTAGTGGGGGTCCTGGACTCCGACAACGGAACGGATAAAATACTCACCAGTTGCTTCTTTGCTACCGATTTTTGTAGTTCCGGTACTACCGTGTATGGAGCTACTGCAGAACATGCAGGCGGCGACAATCTTGCAAGCTGCGCCGGCGTGACCAGCGGCATGATGAAGGGCCTGAACTGGGCCCGAGACAACCTTGGGGACGGATGGCAGAACGACGCCGACCTGTATCCCGTTTATGCCGACGCCAACGTGAGACTGGTGTCCATCTCCCGCCCGGAGAAGGACGGCGTGCCCCTGTCCAGGAGCAACTTCCGCGTCAAGGTGGGGAATCTGAACGACATTTCCTACGTGAGGGCCAACGAAACTATTACCCTTTCCAGTATTTCGCTGGAGGACCTGGTCCAGGACGGCACCAGCATGACAGTGAACGCCTTTACCCTGAACGGCAGCGATATCACCGGCAATATTCTGGTCAGCCAATACAGCACCCTGAACTTCTCCGCCAAAGTGACGAACAACACCGCTGCTGCTTTGGCGGCTGAGGTGGCCGATTATACAGCTCTGTATAACGACGGTCTGCGGATGTTCACTCCCGCCAGCCTGGCCACCCTGAAGACTGCCATAGACGCAGCCAACTACGCCCTGAACGATCACTATATAAACATCACCAAGACAGAGGCTGACGCCCTGACCGGCGCCATGCACAGCGCTTCTCTGGACGTGCTGGTGTGCGTGGTGACCTTTGACGCCCAGAACGGTTCCGTCCAGTATGGCGGCAGCGCCGTCACTAGCGTGGAAAAGCCCAAGAACTCCACCATCAGCCTGACTGCGGTCCCCGACAGCGGCTACGAGTTCGTGTATTGGAAGGATTCCGGCGACAACATCATAGGCTCCGGGACCACCCTGAGCTACATGGTGACCAGGACCACCACCGTGACTGCCGAGTTCCGCTCCCAGAGCAGCAAGATCTTTACCTACAAGGACAACTACGGCAAGACCTACAAGATCCAGCCCGTCAGCGACTACAGCGAGGTGAGCTATCCCGCGGCTGTGGGCGCTTATCTGAGGACCGGCTACAAGGTCAAGAGCTGGGACAACGACTATCCCGGCGGCGATCTGCCCTCCTCGGGCAGCGTCACAGGCGACGTGACCTTTACCGCCACTCTGGAGCATGACTCCGACACCTTTACGGTGAAATACAAGCCCAACGCCGGCGCCGAGTGGGTGGAAGGCTCCTACAAGTCGGGCCGCGTGTTCAGCGCCACTGCGGACGCGACCTACGGCGGCAACGACTTCAGCTACTGGAAGGACCAGAACGGCAACACGGTGAGCTATGAGCGCGAGCTGTCCGTCACGGTGTATGCCGCTATGGAGTTCACTCCTTACTACGAGGGCGCCCAGTCCGGCGTGACCGTAGCCAACCTGCAGAGCGCTATCGCCAACAGCGGGACCGGCAAGATCGCCTTCACCGGTCAGGTGGTATTCGGCGACGATTTCGGGAGCGAGGTCTATCACGGCGTGCTGCTCCTGCAGTCCTCCTCGGCAGTCACCGATCTGGACTTCAATACTGCGGGCGTGATCGTGGGCAAGTCCAGCGGCTACAGCGCCCTGACCAATACCTACATCATCAACAAGAAGAACGTCGCTTCCGGCGACACCTGGTACGGCAGAGCCTTCATCGTATACTACGACACGAACAACCAGATGCAGATAGCGTTCTCCGACATCAAGAGCGCTACCATGTAAGCGATACGGCTTTTATACGGCAGACCTGCGGGTCTGCCGTATTTTTTTGCCGGCGCGTTATCCGGGACTATTTATATGATATAATCATATTGGAAAACATGAATATGAGGTATACTATGATAAAGACAGCGGCTGCCATTTGGCTTGTCCTCGCATCCTGCATGGTGCTGGGCTTTTCGTGGAGCTTCGAGAAAGACGAGACTGCTCCCGATAGCAGCATCACGGACTGCAAGGGAGTGTATAGGATAGTGGGCTCCGGCTTCGGCGACCTGGTGGAGGAAATGGACGCCTCTCCCGCCGGCGTGCTGGACGAAGGCCCCCGCAATCTGCTGGACGGGAGCCCGGATACGAAATACATCACCGGCTCCATGCCTCTGGAGATCGCCTATACCCTGACAAGTGCCGTGGGGATCAGGGGCTACTTTCTGACCAGCGCCAACGACTATCCCGGCAGGGATCCCGCCGATTGGGTCCTGGAGGGCTCCGCCGACGGCGTGAGCTGGCAGGCTCTGGACAGCAGGCAGGACGAAGCCTTTGGGGAACGGTTTGAAAAAAAGACCTACCCAGTGGAGGATGCCCCCGTATTCAGATATTACCGTCTGAGAGTGACCAGCCGGCAGGAACCGGAGATACAGCCCGGCTACACCCAGCTGGCCTCCTTTGAGCTCATCACCGATACAGCCGGCAACGAGCCTGTGAAGACAGACGGCATGACCGTGTCTGTCAAAAACGCGCCGGTGCACTCCTGGATCAACGGAGGCGGAGGCTGGAAGGGCAGCGCCTGTCTGGAGATCCGCGGATCCCACACGGGCCCGGCCATGTGCAGCGCCGCGCTCCGGGAGGGCCTGGGGCAAAGGGTCCAAAAGGACACCGTGTTCTCCTACATGATCCTGCCGGACTATCTGGGAGAGTATGACTTTGACCACGTGAGCCAGTATGCGGCTCTGGATCTGGTGTTTACCGACGGCACCACTCTGTCCTCTCTCGGAGCAAAGGACCGGGATCTCTTTGGCATGTCTGCCCGGGAGCAGGGCGGCGCCAAGAGGATGATCACAGGCAACTGGAACAGGATCACCTGCGACGCCGGCAAATATGCAGCCGGGAAGACCATTGACAAGATCGTCGTCGTGTATGACAACCCGAACCGCTACGACGGCGAGAGGAGCTTTCTCACCTATTTTGACGACGTGGACATCCGGGAGGAGGCTCCCCGCGCGGGGCTGACTCCGGCGGACTATATAGTCACCACCCGGGGCACCAATGACAACCTGTTCATGACCAGGGGCCTCACCTTCCCCGCGGTGTGCGTGCCCAACAGCTTCAACTTCTGGACCGCCTCCACCTCCTACAGGGACGGCCAGCTCTACAAGTATCAGCCCGACAGCAAGATCACCCATTTTATGTCCTCCCATCAGGCCTCCTTCCATCTGGGGGACCACGGCAACTTCATGTTCATGCCGGTGGACGTGGCTCTTGAGGAGGCCACGGCGGACAACTGCAACGTGGGGGCCCGGGCCCGCAGCTTTGACTTTGACGGACAGACGGCGAGAGCCCACTATTACGGAGTCACTCTGGACAACGGCGTTGTATGCGAGCTGACTCCCACCAGCCACGCAGCCGCCGCCCGGTTCACTTTTCCGGAGGGGGTCAAGAGCTCTCTGGTCCTGGACTGCTGCAGCGGAGGCTTTGAAAACGGCAGGCTGACCATCGCCCGGGACGGCAGCTTCAGCGGCTACCTCAACACCCATTACGGCGCCGCCTACGGCACCCCCGGCATCTACGTGTACGGCCGGTTTGACGCGCCGGTAAAGGGCTCCAAAAAGCTGACGGACGACAGCATCATGACCTGCGTGGCCTTTGACAAGTCCACGGTGACCATGTATCTGGCCACCAGCTATCTGAGCCCGGAGCAGGCCCGGAAGAACCTGTCCATGGAGATAGGCAGCGGCACCTTTGACTCGGTGCGCAACTCCGCCAAGAGGCTGTGGAACAGCCTGCTGGGCCGGGTGCAGATAGAGGGAGCCACTCCCCACCAGCTCACCAGCTTTTATTCCGGCATGTATCGTATGCTCATGTATCCCACCACTCTGGCGGAGAACACGGGTACTCCGGAGAAGCCCCACTGGGTCTATGCTTCTCCCTACACCAGCGAGCCGGAGAAGCCGGACGTCAGAGAAGGGGTCATGAACACCTCCAACGGCTTTTGGGACACCTACCGCACCGCCTGGTCCGCCTACGCCCTGCTGTTCCCCGACAAGGCGGGGGGGCTGATAGACGGCATCACAGAGCACTACAACGCCTGCGGCTTCATCCCCAAGTGGGTGGCTCCCGCGGGAGTGGAGTGTATGGTGGGCACCAGCTCCGACGTGATCTGCGCCGACCTGATGCTCAAGGGCATCAAATTCAACAGGGAAAGGGCATATCTGGCCGCCCTCCGCAACGGCTCCTGCGACCCTCTGGGCTCCTTTGGCAGGCCGGAGATGTTCCGGGCCCGCTACAAGGGCTACGGCGAGAGCATGGGCTGGAGCTGGATGGCCGACAACTGCATCAACGACGCGGGCATAGCCCAGATGGCCCGGCTCATGGGCCTGCCGGACGACGAGGCCTACTTCAACAGGACCGCAGTGAACTACACCCACATGTTCAACCGGGATATAGGACTGGGCTTCTTTATGACCCATTATTTCGACGGCCGGTGGAAGGCGGACAAGGACACCTTTGATCCCTGGTACTGGCACGGAGATTACGTGGAAAGCAACGGCTGGGGTATGAGAGTCACGGTGCCTCATGACGGCAACGGCCTGGCCTGGCTCTACGGCGGCCGGGACAAGCTGGGGCAGGCCATAGACGAGATCATGGCCGCCGACGAGGACTTTCATCATTCCGGCAGACAGCACGAGATGTATGAGGCCAGAGAGGTGCGCATGGGCCAGTATATGCACAACAACCAGCAGGCCCACCACACCCTGTATATGTATCTCTTTGCCAACGAGGCTCCCAAGACACAGAAATACGTGCGGGAGGTGCTCTCGCGGCTGTATCTGGGCAGCGATGCCGGACAGGGATACCTGGGGGACGAGGACAACGGCGAGCAATCCTGCTGGTATATCCTGAGCTCTCTGGGCATCTATCCCCTGAGCCTGGCCGGCGGCGAATACGCCATAGGCTCACCCCTCTTTGACCGGGTCACTCTGGACCTGCCTACGGGCAAGGTGGTCATAGAGGCCAAAAACAACAGCCCGGAGAACTGCTACGTGCAGAGCCTGGCCATAGACGGCAAGGCCTGGAACAGGGTCACCATCCCCCACAGCGTGTTTGTAAAGGCCCGGCGCATCACCTTTACCATGGGGCCCCGGCCCTCCGACTGGGGCAGGAACACCTATCCTGTCAGCATCACCAAGGAGCTGGCGGAGCCCCTGGGTACCGTGGACCTGACCACATCGAGCGACCGGGGAGAGCTCACGGACGACGACTCCAACACCGTGTGCCGGATAGACGGTCAGGCCTCTCTGACCGCAAAGGAGGAGAAGGCCAACCTGCTGACCCTGACCTGCGACACGCCGGAAAACGCTCCCCGGGAGTTTGCCCTCTACGGAGTGGCGGAGGAAGGCGAGCGGGTGCTCCTGGAGCAGAGAAAGAACATCAGATATGAATGGCCCAAGCAGCTCAAGCCCTTTATCATCCACAAGCCGGGAGCCTACAGTCAGTATATCCTGGAAATAAAGGGCGACGTGGCAGAGGCCGAGCTTTTGAAGTGATATGAAAAGACTTATCTTTTGCATTTGTATGCTGTGCCTTGCGGCGGAGGTGTCCGCCGCAGGCTTTTTTGCAGGCTTTGACACGGACAAGGGCTTCAGGAAGGACGCTGCCGAGGAGAGCAGGGGCGTCACCCACACCGACGCGCCCGGAGTGTTTGAAGAAGTGTTCATCAGCCCCGCCATCTCCATACAGGAGGGCATCGACAGGCTCTTCGACGGTGACGTGAACACCAAATACGTGACCAACACCCGGCCCGCGGAATTCAAGTTTCGCCTGAAAGCGCCCTGGGAGCTGAAGAGCTATCATATGACCTCGGCCAACGACTACCCCAACAGGGACCCCGGGTCCTGGGTGCTGGAGGGCTCCGCAGACGGTGAGAGCTGGCAGACCCTGCACACTGTCACCGGCCACGAGTTCAAAGAGCGCTACGAAAAGGCTGTCTTTGACGTGGAAAGCCCCGGCGTCTACCTGTGGTACCGCTTTGGGAAGGTGCTCTCCCGGAGCATGGTGCCCGACGGATATATCCAGCTGTCCGAGTTCGGCATGGATCTGCCGGACAAGCTGGAGATCGATCCCGCTCCGGGCATGACCACCCGCATAGTGCAGGGAGTGGCCGACTGCTGGACCGGCAACGTGGGCACGGGCTGGAGCGGCCCCGGTTGTCTGGAGATAGCGGGCACCGTGTCCGCCTCGGCTCCGGGGAGATGCGTCAACAGAGTGTTTGAGGATCTGAATATCCCGGTGGGCCGGAACACCCGTTTTTCTTTTTGCATACTGCCCTTTTATCGGGGAGACTTTGACTTTTCCCATGCCAACAAATACGTGAGCCTGGACCTGCGGTTCACCGACGGCACCCTGCTGTCGGAGACCGGGGCCCTGGACCGGGACGGCTTTCTCATGGGCGGCCGGGGCCAGGGAGAAGCCCGGCGCACCTTTACCGGACAGTGGAATTACATCAGCTGCGACCTGGGTGCTCTGGCGGGCAAGACCGTGAAGGATATACTGGCTGTGTATGACCGGGAGACCGGAGCGCAGCAGGGCGAGAGCTTTTTGGTGTATGCCGACGATATCAGGATAGAGGACGTGAAGCCGGTCAGGAGGGAGACCCCTGCGGACTGGGTGGACACCACCCGGGGCTCCAACGACAGCTTTGTATATACCCGGGGGCTGCACTATCCCGCCTGCTGCCTGCCCAACTGCTTCACAGCCTGGACTCCCTCCACCACCGACGGACAGAGGCGCATATACGCCTATCAGCCCGGGAACAAGATCACCCATTTTATGTCGGGCCACGCCGTCAACTACTGTCTGGGAGACCACGGCAACTTTATGGTGATGCCCAACTGCGATCTGGACGCCGCCTCCTGCGAGCCCGCCGACGCCGACGTGTGGCGCCGGGGCTCCGAGTTTGACCGGGAGACCGAGGCCGCCCGGGCCCACGGCTATTCCGTGACCCTGAAAAGGGGCAATATCCGGGTGGAGATGGCTCCCACCATGCGCTGCGGCTATTTCCGCTTTACCTTTGACGGCCAGGAGACCCCCAACGTGATACTGGACAGCATGAACTCCGAGGTGCAGGCCCACGGCAGGATCACCTTCAACCCGGACGGCTCCTTTGACGCCTTTACGGACCAGTATTCGGATCAGGGGAAGGGCATGCCGGGCCTGTACGTCCACGGCGTGTTCAGCGTGAAGCCCACTCTCAGCCGGCGCCTGTCGGAGGATTCGCCTCTCTCCATAGCGGCCTTTCCCGCCGGCACCCGGACCCTGACCCTGAAGATAGGCACCAGCTACATCAGCTGCGCCCAGGCCGCCAAAAACCTGGCGGAGGAGACGGGCTCCATGGGCTTTGACGCCGTGCGCAACAGGGCCAGGGCAGTGTGGAACGAGCTCCTGGGGCGGGTGAAGATAGACGTCCGGGGCGAGAACGTGACGGACAACTACCTCACCACCTTTTATTCCTGCATGTACAGGCTGTTCCGGTTCCCCACCACCCTGACGGAAAACACGGGGACCGCCTCAAGGCCCGAGTGGAGCTACACCTCCCCCTACGCCAGCGGAGTGGACAAGCCCCGGGTGTTCCCCGGAGACATGCGCACCTCCAACGGCTTCTGGGACAACTACCGCACCACCTGGCCCGCCTACGCCATACTGGCTCCGGAAAAGGATACGGAGGCCCTCAACGGCATACTCATGCACTACAGGGAGACGGGCTGGCTGGCCAAATGGCTGTGCCCCCGGGGCATAGACTGCATGGTGGGCTCCTCCTCGGACATCATCTGCGCCGAGGCCATGGTAAAGGGCATAGAGTTTGACCGGGACACCGCCTTTGAGTGCGCCCTGAAAAACGCCACCGTGGTGCCCCCCGAGGCCATGGGCCGGGCCGGCATGACCTACTATCCCTTCATAGGCCACGTGGCCACCGCCGGCTATTCCTGGATGATAGAGGACAGCGTCAACGACTACGGCATCAGCCGTATGGCGGAGATACTGGGCCACGAGGACGAGGCGGAATACTTCCGCCGCACGGCGGCCTTTTACAGCAATATGTTCAACCCGGAGATAGGGTATTTCGTATCCCGGTATCCCTCGGGGGACTGGGTGAGGACCAAGGACAACTTTGACCCCTTCCTGTGGGACGACGGCTTTGCCGAGAGCAACGCCTGGGGGGCCTGCGTGTCCGCCGTCCACGACGGCGAGGGTCTCTGCGGCCTCTACGGCGGCCGGGAGGGCCTGACGAGGCGCCTCAACGACATATTTGCCGCCGACTGCCACTACGCAAGAGGCTTCGTCACCCATGAGAACTTTGAGGCCAGGGACCTGAGGATGGGCCAGTTTCAGCACAACAACCAGCCCAGCCAGCACATACCCTATATGTACGCCTTCACCGACGAGAAATACAAGACCCAGGCCCTGACCCGGGAGATACTCCGCCGGCTGTACGTGGGCGCCGATTTCGGCCAGGGCTACACAGGCGACGAGGACAACGGCGAGCAGTCCGGCTGGTTCATACTCTCCAGCCTGGGCTTTTACGCCCTGAACCCGGGCTCCGGCGAATACGTGATCACCTCGCCCCTCTTTGACCGGGTGACACTGGACCTGCCCACGGGCAGGCTGGTGGTAGAGGCCAAAAACAATAAGACCGAGAACACTTATATACAGAGCGTCACCGTGGACGGCAAGCCCTGGAACAGCATAGTCATAGACCACAAGACCCTGCTGGGGGCCAAGCGGATAGTGTTTGACATGGGGCCCCGGCCCTCGGACTGGGCAAAGGGCACCTATCCCGTGAGCCTGACTCCCAGGGGGGAGAAGCCCGCTCCCTGGCAGGACCTGCTGCCTGCAGGCGGCTTTTACGCCGACAACACCTCCGACACAGTGGGCGCAGTCTCCGAGCCGGTGACCGTGACTCTGGCGGAGCCCCAAAAGGCGGCTATGGTGACCATCTGCAGCGCCGACAGGCAAAAGGCTCCCAAGGCCTTCCGGCTGTACGGCTCCCGGGACGGCGAACAGTGGACCCTGCTGGAGGAGAGACAGGATATCTCCTTCAAGTGGGACAAGCAGATAAAGCCCTTCCTGGTGCATAAGCCCGGGCTTTACTCCCGGTACCGGCTGGAGCTGGAGGGTGAAGTGGCGGAAATAGAGCTGCTGAAATAAAGAAGGTGAGGTCCCCGAAAGATCTGCGGTCTTTCGGGGACCTCGGACATCACCCCCGGCTTGGTCCGCGGCTCGCGGTTCTTTCGGGGTGTGGTGTCGGCTTGCGTTTTTCTTCGATCGGGCGGCATGGTTTTCCTCCTGCAAAGCCACAGGCTTTGCAGGGCAGAAAGACTATGTGCCATCCCGGCCAAAACGGCAACAGATCAAACGCGACAGCGTTTGGCCGTTTTGGGGAAGGGACCTCCGGCGGGGCCCGTCTGCCGCATTCCTTACTCCGGCTTGCCGGAGGCGGCATTCTCTGGGGCCCCCGCAAAATCGAATAGATTATGTGGGGTTAGAGATGAGAGGGACCGGTCCTCGGTACAGGTCAGTCAACTGGCCGCCCTCGTCATAACCGACGTATCCGGGAGGCGCTCCGATCAACCTTGATACGGAATGCTTCTCCATATATTCGCTCATATCAATCCTGACCATATTTGTCTCATCATCGAAAAGTGTCTCGGCCAGTGATTTTGCAAGT